>JBIKVL010000285.1:0-5989 GCA_044356875.1 Pirellulaceae bacterium
CGACTTTGGCGCCGCGTCCGGCAACGCTGCCTCCGGTGAGCACCGGCTACGTCGTGGACCGGCACCAACCGGTGCGGCCCAACCGGTGCCAGGCACTTTCGGCTTTTGACACGAATCTTCCCAAGTCTCCCAAATTGCGTTTCTTTCGCGGTCTTTCGATGTTATCTATCGCGTCAATCAGTGCCAGGCACTGTTGGCCTTTTCTTTCGGCTTTTTCAGCTGGCGGTTTGGGGGCCCAATCGGTGCCAGGCACTTTCGGCTCTTGACGCGAATCTGCCCAAGTCTCCCAATTTGCGTTTCTTTCGCCTTCTTCCGATATTAGCTTTCGCGAATCGGTACCAGGCACTTTCGGCGTGAGGACCGGCTAAGTCGTGGACCACTCCGTGGTCCAACGCTCGGCTGAAATGAGATCGCGATAAATCTCGCGAATGGGTTTCGAACGCGCGGCAATTGGAGGTTTGTTGTCGGCGGGCGGTTTGCAGTTTTGAGTCAGGGCGGTAGCGCGAAGGAGGACTGCGGACCACGGAGTGGTCCGCGACTTTGGCGCCGCGTCCGGCAAACGCTGCCTCGGGTGAGGACCGGGCTACCGCGTTTCCACGGTGACGGCCATTACGATGGGCGCCGTTTGGTCGGGGCCTTTGACCAGTTCCACACTGTCGATCGAGTCGGCTTTGCGCGGCTCGATCGATAAGTAGCGGATTTGCTGGCCGCGGAGGCGGAACGCCAACTTCGACTCGGGCACGTTCTCCACTCGGATGTAGTCCGCGAAGTGGATGCCGTTGCGAAGTTCGTGGTCCTCCTTCGTTCCATCAGCGTAGTGCAGACGGACGATCATCGACACCGACCCCTTCTCGCCAATCGGCGAGCCCCACCCCGACACTCCGCTGAGGAAATGCACCGCGCGGGCAGGCGAGCGGCAGGGCAGCGAAACCGACTTCGGCATCCGCCGCGGCGTGATGCCGTTAGTGCTGTAGAGCAACACGGCGTTCGGCCGTCGGTCGCCGTTGGGATCGACCAAGTAGAATGGCACTCCGGCAAACGACTTGGGCGTCCAGTCCGGGAACACCATCCGTTCGATCTCCGACTCCTCGCTGAAGAACATCCCGCGGGTCGTGACCACCGTCGCGACTTTGGCTAGGTCGAGCGGGAAGAACTTACCGCGGGTCGTGAGGAATTCGAGCAGATCGCGGAGTTCCTCCGGTTTGACCTGCTTTTCAAATCCTTCGGGCATAAGCGACTTCTTGGAACCGACAAGCTCGTCGATGTCCTCGCGGGAAATCGCATGCCGCTTCGCCTCCGTATCGATGATTTCGATCGCCGTCCGGCTTTCGCCGGCGAGCATTCCCGTGACGACCCGGCCATCTTCCAGCACCACGGTATAGACGCGGAAATTGCCTTCCACGCTGCGGCTGGGATCGAGAATATGGATCAGCAGTTCATGTTTGGGATGAACCGCCATACCGGTCAGATCGGGGCCGATCCGCTGGCCTTCGCCCGAGTGCATGTGGCACTTCGCGCACTGCTTCTTGAACACCTCTTTGCCGGCGGCCACATCGCCCTTGCGTTCGACCTCGGCAAGCAATTCCTGGATCACCTTTTCGCGATCCGGATTCGGCAAGCCGCCCACGCGCGAGAGCAACGCTTGGGCGCGTTGACGCACCTGCGGATCGGGATGGACGTTCAACGCTTGCTTTTCATCGAGCGACAGATCGGCCAACTGCACGGCGCTAGCCTCGACGGCGTCGAGATAGGCAAGCGTGGTCGCAGGGCGGCCGAGCAGCACTTTGGTCGCGGCCGCGCGGGCGGAAGGACTCAAGGCGCTCATGCGTTCCACCAACTGCGGACCGAGGCTCGGCGATTGACTACCGGACAAAGCTGACAGGATGCGCGTCGCCAGGTCGGAGGTCGTCTTCGGCGTCAACAACGCCAGCGACTTGCGCACGACGTCGTCGGATTGCGGCCGGAACTCGATCAGTTGTCTTACCGCGTCGGCCCGCGCTTCATCGCCGCGATTCGCGTCGCCCGCCGCCGTGAGCAGCGACGCGACGATCTCGTCGGCGAATTTGTCGAGCGCTTGGCTGCCCCAGGCTCCGGCCAGCTTCACAAGCGCGCCTTTGCTCCCCGCCGGCAACGAGGTGAAGGCGGCAACGAGCCGCTTCTCTCCCGCCGGCGACAACCGCACGACGTGGTCTTTCGGCCAGTTGCGGGCGAGTCCCGAAATGAGGCTGTCGACGAGCGGCGCGGGGGCGTTCTCCAACATCCCGAGCAATCGTTCCACACCGGCTTCGTCTGGCCGTCCGCGAGCGATGTGCTCGGCTACTCGCGCGACCACGTTCCAAACTGGCGCGTTAGCGGGAACCTTCTGGGTATTGATTGTCGCATCGATCGACGCATCGGTTGTCGCCAGTGCCGTCTTCAGCGCCGGCAGGAACGTGTTGGCCTGAACGGCGGCGGCGCTTGTGACCGCATCGGCCAACCAGCGGTCACGCATCGTATTGCCCGAATCGATCGCCAGTTGGGCGACGCGGCGGCCGGCGGCCTCTGTGGCGGGCATATCGGCCAGAGCGAGAATCGCCGCCAAGCGGACTTGGGCGTCGTCATCCTGGACGAGGTTCGACGCCGCGATGGCGTCGGCGGTGGCGGCTGTCGCGGGGAGGACCTGGACGGCGTTGCGGCGCACACCGGCCGATGGATGCCGCAGCGCCGCGACCGCCGCTTGCAGCGCTTCCGGATTCAGGTCGTTGATCGCGTTCAGCCCATGCAGCGTCCAGAGCGCATGAATGGCGCCGACATTCAATCCCACCGCGTCAACGGAGGGATCGCTTGCCAGTTTTACGAGCGCCGGGACTACGTCGAGCTGCCCGCGTTCGACCAGCAGTCGCTGAGCGTGTCGGCGCCAGAGAAGGTTGTCGCGGCGCAGCGCGGCGACCCAGTCTTGCGGCTGGTTGGCGGCCAGTGGCGTGGCGTCGGACTGCGTGTTTTTCCCGTATGTCAGGCGATAGATGCGGCCGTGTTTCTTGTCGCGCAAATCCGATTCGTACGCGTTGCCCTTTCCGGTTTTGAAGCCAGCCGGCGTGGGATTGTGCTGGACGATGTAGTTGTACCAGTCCAGGATCCAGACGTTTCCGTCCGGACCAACCTCGGCCATGATCGGCGCGGCCCATTCATCATCGGAGGCGACCAGATTCATGGGGCTGGTGCTGCGATAGCCCGCGCCGTCGCGGCTGAGCGCGAACGTGCCAACCAAGTGGCCAGTCGGCTCGGCGACGAATGCCGTGCGGTTCCAAAACGCGGCCGGATAGGTGCGGGCCGTGTAGAGCGCATGGCCAGCGCCGGCCGTGTAGCCGCCAAACTGATCGACCTGCCGGACATTCTCGGTGATCGCCTTGAACAAGTGCGTGTCGGCGATCGTCCCGAGCGCCTCGGCGGACCAGCCGCGAACGCGTTCGTAATAGCGGTTCGCGATCGGCATGAACATGCTCGGATTGTGGTTGGCGGTGGAGCCGAAGATCAGCCCCTCCTCACTCATGCCAAACCCCCACGTGTTGTTGTTCGACGATCGGATGAATTCCAAGTCGGCGACCGCGGGCGAGCCATTACCGCTCGAAGCGGCCATCTGGAAGCGGAAGAACCCTTGGCGAAACGAGGGGCCTTTCTTGCCATCGCCGTATTCCGGCGTCGAGCCGTTGTACCCCTGCATCGCCCACACCCAGTTGTCGAGTCCCCACTGGAAGTTGCTGACGCCGCCATGGGTGTCGCCCATGCCCCAGCCGCGGACGAGGACGACGCGCTGGTCCGCGCGGTCGTCGCCATCGGAGTCTTTCAGGAAAAGGGTTTCGACGCCGTCCTGGACAATCACGCCGCCGCGATGGAACACGATGGCGGTCGGGATGCTGAGGTTTTCGGCAAACACGGTGAATTTGTCAGCTCGGCCGTCGCCGTCAGTGTCTTCACAGATGCGGATGCGGTCGCGGCCTTTTCCCGGCGGCTGGAGCTCGTTCGGGTAGTCGACCGTTTCGCAAATCCACAACCGGCCACGCTCATCCCAATTCATCGCGATCGGCTTGCCGGCGAAGTGGTCCTCGGAGGCGAACAGTTCCAATTGAAAACCTTGCGGCGTCGAGTAATGTTTTCGCGAATCGGCCGGCGCGAGCGGCAACTGCATCTTGGTCAACGCTTCGCGGCCGGCCGCCTTGTAGTTGGGGATTTTCGGACCGACATCCACGTACGAGAACGCCGGCGCGTCGGCGGCGACGGGCGTCATCGGCAGCGGTTCGAAGCGGCTCGACGGCGGCGGCGCGAACGACGGCACAACAGCCGGATCCTGCCCGCAAGCCCAGCGGATCCCTCGTTCCACCAAATTGACGAACCCCGGATTGCCGAAGGTCCGTTGATCGTGGCCCCAAGCCGTGTAAAAGACGCGTCCCTTGCCGTGCGTGCGGACCCAGGTCCATGGTTCGCGTTCGCGGCCGGCCGCCTGAGCGCCTTGAACGCGGTATTCAAGCACCGTGCGATGCCGCTCGTTGTGCTGGGTGTGGATATAGGTTTCGTCCCAGCTTTCGAAGCCGCCAAAACCTTTCATGATGGGATGGGCCGGTTCGGCGCTTTCCACGCGAAACACCTCGCCACCATGCCGCTGGAACTGAGCTCCAACCAGTTCGACGAACTTCGGCGAATTGCGAAAGCAGAACGACGCGCAGTGCAGCGGCACAAAGCCCTTGCCTTCCGCGACGAACTCAAGCAGCGCCGCTTCCTGGTCGGGTGCGAGTTGATCGAGGTTCGCGTACAGTACCAAGCCGTCATAGCCAGCCAGCGTCTCCTTCTTGAGCGCGACCGCCGGATCATCGACATACCGCAATTCGATGTTTCGCTGGGACAGCGCCGGGGCAAGCTGTGCGAAGCGATCAGCCGGCCGATGATGACCGTTGTCCCCCAAAAATAGCAGCTTCAGCGCGGGCGGAGCGGCAGGCTTTGGAGCGGCTGCCTCAGACGCGGCTGCCTCAAAAACCGCAGCCTCCAAAGCTGCGGCTACGAGAGCGGCGGCGACAAACATCGCCAACGCCCCCGAGCGAAAGACGGCGGTGGTGGCTGCGGCTGGACTGAATCGGAAGGGCAAGCTGAATCGCAAACAGGAGACGAGCGCGCGCATGACAAATCCCCGTCGAGTGGAACGATCGCGGACGGCGTCGGCGCGGCGAGTTTCCGCCTCGGCCGGCGGCGACACCCTGATGTTGAGTAGGGTAGTGTTTCGGGCGGGCCGAATCTTGTGCGAATCGGACATTTTTTGTTAGTTTTCGGACATGCCACGCCGCCCCTCCAGCTCGACGAACGCCCTCGCGCCCCCAGCGATACCCACTCAGGCCGCGTCCCCGCCATCGCTGTCTGTGTCGGTGGATTCGAAGAGGCTACAGCCGGCCTTCTTTGCGGCCATGGGTGGTCCCCAACAGTTCCACCGATTGTTCGATCATCTGCCGGGAGTCTATTTTTTTGTGAAGGATCGGCAGGGCCGCTTGATCTGCGCCAGCCCGTCGTTTTGCGAACATCTCGGAGCGCGGTCCGAAGCCGATTTGATTGGACGGACCGACGACGAATTCTTTCCGCGGCATGCGGCCGACCATTTCCGGCGGGACGACGAGCGAGTGATGTCGACCGGCGAACCGCTGATCGGACGCGTCGAACTTTGGTACACCGAACACGGGGTGCTCGACTGGTTCATCACCAACAAGCATCCGGTCCGGGATACTCGGGGGAATGTCATCGGCGTCATGGGAATCGTCCGCAGCTACGAGGGACAACGGCGTTCGATGCAGCCGATGTCGCTGATCAACGCGACCATCGATTACATCCGAGCGCACCAGTCGGAGCGATTGACGGTGCGTGAACTGGCCGCCCAGGCCGGGCTGTCCCAGCGGCATTTGCATCGAAAATTCCGCGAGGTGTTTGGGCTGAGCGTCCGAGAATTCCTGGCGAAAACTCGTATTCAAGCGGC
>JBIKVL010000286.1:0-5980 GCA_044356875.1 Pirellulaceae bacterium
CATGGCGGCAAAGCCCACCCGATGATGAAGGGCACGTTGAATCTGGTATGGCTTCGAGTGCCCGACCAAGACGCGTTCCAGAAGGTGCGAACGCAGGTTGAGGATTCCCCGCTTTACTCGAATCCGGCCGTGAAGTGCGAAACGGCGGCCTCCGGCGTTTCCACCTTCATGGAAGCTTACCGCGACCTGATTTTCGGCATGCGATATCTGCTGTCGCCGGCGATCATCGTCGTGTTGTGCCTCGTGATCGCCAACGCGATCAGCATCAGCGTGCGGGAACGCCGCACCGAGTTGGCGGTGCTGAAGGTGCTCGGCTTCAGCCCGTGGCAACTGATGGTCCTCGTGCTGGGCGAGGCGCTTCTGTTGGGCGGCGGCACCAGCGTCGTGAGCGCGCTCGGCACCCGATTTGTCATCAACGATCTGATGGGCGGACTGAATTTTCCGATCGCGTTCTTCTCGACGTTCATGGTCTCCCCCGACGCGGTCGCATGGGGCATCGCCTTTTCGACCGGCGCGGCGTTTTTGGGAAGCATTCTGCCCGCTTGGTCGGCCCGCAATGTGAAGGTTTCCGAAGTGTTCTCCAAGGTCGCGTGAGCCGCCCGCGCAAGGACAATCATCGATGGACCCGCGACTGCAAATCCCCCTGCTGCCCGTTTCGCCCACGTGGCTCGCGCCGATCGCGGCCGCGGTGTTGATCATCGTGCTTTCGATTCTGTTCGGCCGCATTCCGCTGCGCTACAACTTCCGCAACCTCGTCGTTCGCTGGCTTACCACTTCGCTTACGGGCGTCGCCTTCGTGCTGGTCATCGGCCTGTTGACCGTGATGCTGGCGTTCGTCCGCGGCATGTACAAACTGACCGAGTCGAGCGGCAAGGCGACGAATCTCATTTTGCTCTCGGCCGGCACGACCGATGAGGCGTTCAGCAATCTCGCGTTTTCCGACTCGGGCGACATCGAGAACCAACCAGGCATCGCTCGCGATGGCGACAACCGTCCGCTGTGTTCCAAGGAAACCTATATCGTCGTCAACCAGCCGATCCCGAACGCCGAGTCGGGACGGCCCAAGCGGCGGTTTGTGCAGGTGCGTGGCGTTGAGGACGCGTTGATTTCCGGGGCCGTGCATGGCGTCGAACTTTACGAGGGCGGCTCGTGGTTCTCCGCCGCAGGGGTGCAAGCGGGGGAGTCGAACAGCGATGGGGCGGTTGGCGAATCGGTGATTGAAGCGGTCGTGGGCGAAGGCGTGGCACGGGAGTTCGCTCGCGATCCCGATACCCGCGACCTGCCGTCGGTGAAGCGGCTTCAGCGGCTGGACGTGGGCGACACGATGAGGATGGGCGGCCGGCTTTGGCGGATTGTGGGCGTGATGAAATCGGCCGGCTCGACTTTCGACTCCGAAGTCTGGGCCCTGCGCTCGCTGGTCGCGCCGCTGTTTGGCAAGAACACCTATACGTCGCTCGTCCTGCGGGCGGAAAACGTCCGCGCCGCCCGCGGCCTGAAGACGTTCTTCAACGACGAGTTCAAGAAGGCGGCGGTGCAAGCGCAACTGGAGACCGAGTACTTCGCGAGCCTCTCGAAGACCAATGAACAATTCCTGTACGCGATCGTGTTCGTCGCGGCGATTATGGCGGTCGGTGGCGCGTTCGGCGTGACCAACACGATGCTCGCCGCCGTCGCCCAGCGGTCGAAAGACATCGGCGTGCTGCGGATTCTCGGCTACTCGCGTTGGCAAGTTCAGTTGTGCTTCCTGGTCGAGTCGCTCTTGATCGCCTTGGCGGGCGGAGCGATGGGTTGCGCCCTTGGGTTCCTCGTCGATGGTGTGACGGCGACCAGCATTGTGGGCAGCGGCCAAGGCGGTGGCAAAACGGTCATCCTCAAGTTGGTCGTCGACTCCGACATCGTGCTCCGCTGCATGTCGCTCTCCGTCATCATGGGATTGATCGGCGGCCTCTACCCTGCGTTAACGACGCTCCGCCTGCGGCCGCTCGAAATCCTCCGCTAGCTTCAGCCCCCACGCCGCGAGGTTAGGCCGGTCGCGGAGCACAGCGTGGCAGGGGCCCCAATGTGGGACGCGCAGGTGCGTATTTACCCCCGATTTGCCCTTTCACGCCAACGCTCCATAGCCCTATACTTCGCCCGGTTTGCCGCTTTGGATGAAGCGGTCCCGCTCTGCTACCGCGACACGGAGGTCGTGCTATGCGTTGGGTCGACCACGGAATCGTCCCCCATCAAACCGCTGCGACAGCCAAACTCGACTCAGCCAGACACTCGCTGCTCAGTCGTCCTACGCGCACCGCCGTGCGATCCTGCCTGCTCGCCTGCGCCCTCTCTCTCGCGGGTTTTGCGCCTCTGAATTTTTTTGCGCCTCTGAACTTCACGCCTCTGAATTTCGCGTCTCTGAACTTGAAGTGGGAGAACTTCCCGCAGTTCGGCTTTGGGCCCGTAATCGCGTTAGCCGAAGAGGCGCCGCCGCCAATCCCGCCCGTCGAACCCGATCCACGACCGGCCCTCGCCGAGCCTTCCGTCGAGGAAATCGCTCGGATCCGCCAGTCGTTCGGAGCACTCCCGGCTGGGGCCGGCGGCGGCGATCAAGCGTTCGTCGAGGCGCTCCAGCGGTTGGCTCATTCGCCCGAAGACACGCCGTCCTCGATTTCGGATGCACCTGTCGACGGGGTTCGGTCGACGATCGCCACGCTGAGAAACTCAGCCCGCGAACTCGATCTGCAAGCCTATGAATTCGACGAACAGCGGAATCGCGCGCAGTCGAAACGTTTGCGCCGCTTGGCCCACTCGTTGCGTCGCGAAGCAGATCGCTTGGAAGACCATCCCGCCCCGATCGCGCCGCCTAGGGATGTCGCGCGATGAAGTGCGAAAGCCATAACCAACCGCAATCGATCGCTTCCCCAGGGGTGCGTGGCCCCACGTTCGCCTACGGCGCTCCGCGAGCGTCGGCGCTGTCGTCAACGCTGGTATCGGCGGTAGCACCGTCGTTCGCGGCGACTTTCTTGTTCGCGAGGGCTTTCTTGTTCGAGAGGAAGTTCTTGTTCGCGAGGAAGTTCTTGTTCGCGAGGACACTGTTGCTCGGGTTGGCGCTGTTGCTCGGTTTGGCGCTTTTCGCGCCTCCCGTCGCTCGCGGCGAGCCTGCTGGCAATCTGGCCAGCACGCTTAGCGGTACGCTCACCGGGGCGCTGCCGGATGCGCGGGCCGACGCCGAATTGACGGATGTTTTCTTTCTTGATCCCGAGCATGGCTGGGCGGTGGGCGATCGTGGCGCTCTCTGGTCGACGAGCGACGGCGGACGGCAGTGGCGACACCGTGAATCGCCTTTGGGCTGCCGTTGGGAATCGATCTGGTTCGCCGATTCGCAGCATGGTTGGATCGTCGGCGGCTGGCACCAGCCGGCCACGGGACAGAGTCGCGGTGCAGTGCTGCGAACGCGCGATGGCGGACAAAACTGGATGCCGGTGCCTGCGAGCACGCTGCCACGGCTGTTGAAGGTTCGCTTTGAGGATTCGCAACGTGGCTGGGCCGTGGGCGAACCTTCTCCACTCTACCCGACTGGCGTTTTCCGCTCCGAGGACGGTGGCCGCTCGTGGGCGCCGCTCCCAGGCCCTGCCGCGGGCAGTTGGTGTGCGGGGGACTGGCCCGCGAAAGCGTCCAAGGCGAGGCTGGGGATCGTCGCTGGCCGCCAGGGCCGCATCGCCCACTTGGCCGCCGACGGATTGACGCCGCAAACCATTCCGGCCGCATTCGGACGCTCCATCCGCGCGATCGCCCTCGCGCCACATGCCACCCCCTCCGCCAAGCTCGCTTCCGCGTCCAACGCCAAGTCCAACGCCCAGCCCAACGGCAAGCCCAACGCCCAGCCCAATGGCGGGGCTCTCGCGGGTGAACGCGCGACGGCCAGCGCTGCCACCGCTGGCAACCCGAGTTGGTTGGTCGGCGACGAAGGATTGGTGCTCCGCAGCGACGACGGCGGCCGCAGTTGGCACGAGCCGCCGACGCCGCCGCCATCGGCGTGCGCCAGTTTCGACTGGCACAGCGTCGCGCTTCATGACGGCCGTTTGTGGGTTGTCGGCGATCCGGGCAGCGTGGTGCTGCACAGTGGCGACGGCGGGGTCTCGTGGCAATTGTTACCAACCGGGGAAACCACCCCGCTTCGCGGCGTTCGGTTTTTTGATCGGCACCGCGGTTGGGCTGTCGGCGCGCTTGGCCAGATTCTTGCCACTCGCGATGGCGGACAAACATGGAAACGAGCGCAGGGTCGGGGGCGAGCCGCCTTGATGGGACTGTTCAGCGACGAATCGCGTTTGCCGTTGGAACTGTTCGCGCAGACCGCCGGCAACGACGGCTTTTTGACCGTCGCCGAGCTGCTTTTCTGTCGGGAAAGTCCCACTTTAAGCGACTCGGCGAACAGTTCCGCGAACGGCTCGGCGAACAGTTCCGCGAACAGCTCCGCGAATAGTTCGGCGAATAGTTCGGCGAATAGTTCAGACAACGTCCGGTTCGCCCGCATTCATGCTCGCCCGGCGCGTGTTCATGCCGCGATGCTCGAGGCCGGAGCGTCGGGCGGCGGCGCGAGCGAGCGGTTCCCCGTGGAGGATCGTGGCTTCGAGCCAACCGCGGATCGCCTTCTCGCCGGTTGGAACGAACGTTACGACGGCCGCGGTTTCGAGCGTTTGGTCGAACATCTGGCGATCCGATTGCGGACGTGGCGTCCGGAGGTGGTTGTGACCGAGGATGCGGTCGGCGACACCGCCGACGTTTTCGCCGCGATCACTCGCCAGGCCGTGCTAGCCGCCGTTCAACGCGCCGCCGACCCGCGGGCATTGATCGAACTCTCGCAAAAGAGCGGGCTCAAGCCTTGGCAGGTAAAGAAGGTGTTTGGCCAAGTTGGTGGTAACGATCGGGGCGTGGTCTCTTTGAACACCATGCAACTGGCGCCACGGCTGGCACGACCGATCGGCGACATCGCCGCGCGAGCTCGCTGGCAATTGGAAGAGACGCCGCGACCGTCGCCGCCTTCCCTCGCGTTCCGATTGATCCTCAACACCGACGGGCTCACTCCCTCCCGCCGCGACATCATGGACGGCATCGCCTTGCCGGCCGGGTCGGACGGCCGTCGCGAACTCTCGCCCACCACGACCCGCGCCGATGTGTCCGACCTGGCCCGCATCGCCCAGCGGCAACGCACTCTGCAGCAACTGATGCTCCGCGGCGAGCCGGTCCTTTCCAACGGGGCCTGGCTCGCTCAACTCGACACGCTCGCCCAAGGGACCAGCAACCAAGCCGCCGGCGAAATGTATTGGCAACTGGGACAGCGGCTCCACGAAGCCGGACAGTCCACGATCGCGCTTGAAACCTGGGCGCTGCTCGCCAACCGGCTGCCGCACCACGAATTGGCGGACGCCGCGTTCCTCCGCTTGCTCGAACAGCTCGCCAGTGGTGAACAGCGTCATCGTGGCGAAATGGCCGCCCGTAGTCGAATGGCTCAGGCCGCCGCGTCGGCAGCGATCGAACTGGCGGTCGGCGTCGCCGTCCCCGCTCCCCTCGGCAATCTGGGCGGCGAGATCGCGAAGAGTGGCGGAGAGACTGCCCTCCCCGTCGGCGGTGACTCGGTCCGCGGCGGGCGAATGGCAACGCCTCGCGTCGTCTCGCCGGCGACCTTCGAGTCCCAGGGAAAAACGCTCGACGACCTCCGGGTACCCGGCGAAAAATTCGCGAAGTTGATTGAACAAACCCGGCCCGCGTTATTCGCCGATCCCGCAGTGCGGACCGTCTGGCTGGCCGCCTTGCGGGCGGGAGGACGGCAGTCGGACATCGAAACGCTACTCCGCAACGCCGCTCGGCCTCAGTGGCCGGAACCAGCCGCGAAGGCGCTGGCGGACGAGTGGTGGTTGTTGCAATCGAACGACCGCCCGGGCGGTGAACCGCCCCGCCTGACAGTCCCCTGCCCGCTCGCCGCCACCAGGCCGCGACTCGA
>JBIKVL010000288.1:0-5973 GCA_044356875.1 Pirellulaceae bacterium
GCACGCGACGGAATCTCGCGCAGCTTGCAGCAAACCCACCAGCGGACCACGGAGTGGTCCGCGACTTTGGCCGAGCGTGCGACAACATCAAGCGGCTGTTCGCCAAGCGGATGGGCCAATGTCGTGTAATGATGACTCAACCGTTGCACCAGACCGGGCCAACGAGTCGGTTTTGAAATGAAATGGCATCGACGCTCGCTATCGGCATCACGTGGGCGGCCGACGGGTTGCCGGACTCCGCTCGAAAACGCGATTTGCAATCGCCGTCGCGGTTTGTCAGAATTCGAAAAATGCAGCTCGGAGATGGACCGTTTCCGTGCCGAAACCGCCTCAACATGCCGCTCAACCGCGGCCGCCGGTTGGGTCAGCTTGCGAGCTTCAATCGTCTTGGCGGCGACCCGGTTAGCTTGAGTGTTAGGCGTGGAGTTCGCTGATGGTTGACGAGCTGCATGAAGAGATCGAACGCCAACTGGCCAACACTCGCCCTGATTATTTGGCGAGGCTACTTCCCAGTGTGTCGGACCAGTGTGTCGGACCAGTGTGTCGGATGCCACGCTAGATGCTTTCGAGGTTCGCTTCTCACTTAAATTGTCCGACGACTTCCGACAGTTCTATGGATGGCGAAACGCCGGGCAAAACGATTATGTTTTCGCATGACGATAATCGTCTTAAAGTTGAACATCAGAGTGTCGAGGCTTGGGTTGACCGCAGGCCAGTTAACCGTGTCGTGATCCGCGGTGCAATTGAGTTGTCTTGGATCTTTGGAGCATTGCGATGAACATTTCCGTCTCTTCGATGACAACCGCCGAGAAGTTGGAAGCGATGGAGCAACTTTGGGTCTCACTGCAGACTTCCGAGGACTTCACTCCATCAGAGTGGCACCGTGAGATCCTGGCCGAGCGTCAGAAACGAATCGACCGCGGAGAAACAACGTTTTCAACCGTGTCGGAAGTGCGCGATCGGCTTAGGAACCGCATCCAGTGATTGTCCTAATCTCGGCCGATGCCGAAGTTGACCTCGCGGACGGCGTAGCGTTTTACGATCAGCACGGCCCAGAAATTGGCGGCCACTTTTGTAATTCATTGCTTGCGGATGTCCAGTCGTTGTCGGTGGTCGGGGGCGTCCATGCCAAACGATTCGGGTACTACTGCATGGCCGCGAGGCGTTTCCCGTTTGGAATTTACTACGCCCATAGTCATTCCCGGGCGAGGCACGCTTGCAGTTGGCGTTCTATGAGCGGCCAGTCGCGCGGGCCGTCGTCGCAGATGATTTCCAGCCGGCTGTCGCGGCGGTAGGCGGACAACGCCACCGAACTCTCGTCCGCCACTCGATTCACTTGCCACCAATCGTCCACGCAGTGGAAAACCCCCTTTAGCCGCGCGACGGGGCGGATCCAGCCGAGCAGATCGAGCAGTTCGTCTTTCACGAAACAGTCGCTCGGCGCGAACAGCCAGCCGCATGCCCACTGCCCCTGGCCCGCGTTCTCCAGCCGCAGCGGCGCTCCCGGCCGCGGCGTCGCCACCTGACGTTGGATTCCTTCAATCCCGTGAAGATGCTTGTGCGCCTGCGGAAACTTCGGCGGGCGGACCATCGAACCTTCCAGGTCGAGCCACTTGGGGTCGAGCGCGCCCATGCGCGTTTCGGCCACGAGCAGTTTGGGCGGATCGAACGCTTCGAGCCACTGACGACAACGGGCCACCAGCGCCGGATCGCGCCGGTCCAGCCAATTCAGCACCACCACGTCGGCCATCTGGATCTGGTCGTTGAACACGTCCCGATGGACTACTCGCGGATTGTCGAAATCCTGGGGATCGACCAGGCAAAGCGTGGCGCGAAGATCGATCAGTTCGGCGAAACGCCCAGACCGGAGCGTGTCGATAACCCGCGCCGGATGCCCTGCGCCGCTCGGCTCGATCAATAGCCGATCAGGACGCGTCCCGCGGATGAACTGCTCGAGCATCGGTCCCAGCGGCAACGCCGTCGAGCAGCAAAAGCAGCCGCCGCCGAGCTCCTGCACGGCGACGTCGGGCGAGCCGTCTTCGAGCAGCGCTTGGTCGATCGAGACCATGCCGTACTCGTTGACGAACACCGACCACCGGGCGTTCGCGGGGCGGCGGGGAAGCAAGCCGCGGATCGCGGTCGTCTTCCCCGCTCCCAAAAAACCGGTGATCAAGTTGGTGGGAACGCGCGTCGGGGCTGGATCCGGCAGAGGCGGCGTCATTCGTCGGTGACGCAACCTTCGGACGCCGATTTCACGCTCTTGATGTACTTGTAGAGCGTGCCGCGAGTGGCCTTGTATGGCGGCGCCTTCCAAGCGGCTCGACGCGCGGCCAACTCGGCGTCCGACACATGCATGTCGATGCGGCGTTTCTCCGCGTCGACCGTGATCTTGTCGCCCGTTTTGACCAGCGCCAGCGGTCCGCCTTCCTGCGCTTCCGGCGTGATGTGGCCGACGATGAACCCGTGCGAACCGCCCGAGAAACGGCCGTCCGTCAACAGCGCGACATCGGACCCCAGGCCAGCGCCCATGATCGCGGAGGTCGGAGTGAGCATTTCCGGCATGCCCGGACCGCCCTTCGGACCTTCGTAGCGAATGATCACCACGTCGCCCTTGTGGATCTTCTTTTGCTCGAGGGCCGCGAGCATCTCCTCTTCCGAATCGAATACGTTGGCGGTGCCGGTGAACACCAGCCCTTCCTTGCCCGTGATCTTCGCGACCGAACCTTCGGGAGCGAGATTTCCCTTGAGGATCTGGATATGGCCCGTCGCCTTGATCGGCTGCTCGATCGGCTGAACGATCGTCTGGCCGGGCTTCAAGCCGGGCAGGCTGGCGAGGTTTTCGCCAAGGGTCTTGCCGGTCACGGTCAGGCAGTTGCCGTCAAGGTAGCCCTTTTCGAGCAGATACTTCATCACGCCCGGCGTGCCGCCGATCGCGTGCAGATCTTCTTGCACCCACTTGCCGCTCGGCTTCAAATCGGCCAGGTACGGCACGCGGTCGCTCACGCGCTGGAAGTCGTCGATCGTTAGATCGACATCGACGGACCGGGCCATGGCGATCAAATGCAGCACCGCGTTCGTGGAACCGCCCACGGCCATGATCACGACCATGGCGTTTTCAAACGCCGCTCGGGTCATGATGTCGCGCGGCTTGATGTCGTTTTGCATCAGATGCAGCATCGCCGCGCCGGCCTGGAAACATTCGTCCAGCTTCGCGGGGTCCTCGGCGGGAATCGACGAGCTGTACGGCAGCGACATGCCCATCGCTTCAATCGCGCTGGCCATCGTGTTGGCGGTGTACATGCCGCCGCACGCGCCGGCGCCGGGGCAGGACCGCTTCACGATTTCCTTGCGTTTCGCCTCATCGATCGAACCCGCCAGATACTGGCCGTAACACTGGAAGGCGGAGACGATGTCAAGCTTTTCGCCTTCAAGGAAACCCGGCTTGATCGTGCCGCCGTAAATCATCAACGCGGGCCGATTGAGCCGCCCCATGGCGATCAAGCAGCCAGGCATGTTTTTGTCGCAGCCGGGCAACGCCACCAGCCCGTCGTACCACTGCGCGCCCATGATCGTCTCGATCGAGTCGGCGATCAGGTCGCGGGACTGCAGCGAATAGCTCATCCCGTCCGTGCCCATCGAGATGCCGTCGCTGACGCCGATCGTGTTGAAACGCATCCCGACCAAGCCGGCCGCCTGCACCCCTTCCTTCACCCGCTGAGCCAGCGTGTTCAAGTGCATGTTGCAGGTATTGCCCTCGTACCACACGCTGCCGATACCGACCTGCGCCTTGTTCATGTCCTCTTCGGTCATGCCGGTGCCGTAGAGCATCGCTTGGGAGGCGCCTTGGCTTTTCGGCTGCGTAATCCGGCGGCTGAACTTATTGAGCGGCTCGCTCATCTTGAAACCTTTGGCTTGAGGAGATGGTGTGTGAGGGAACGTGTGGTCGCTGAATGTGTCTTCGCTGAACGGATGGTCGCTAAACTTTGGCTGAATGAACGGTACGCTGCGGATTTCGGCACGAAGTTCGATTTTAGGCTCCAATCGCTTCGCTGGGCAGGGCCAACGCGGCTGGCGCCAGCCAACGCGGCTCAAGCCAGTTTTTCCAGTTGCGGGAATACCTTCGTGAGGAACAGCCAGCCGCCGGCGATCAACATGCCGATCGCGGAGATCCACAGGCAGATGTCCCACAGGAGACCCGGCTTGATCCGCGCGTCGGTGCGGCGATAGCGGAAGTAGAGCGCGGCGAACGACAACATCGGCAGCATGACCGCCTGCATCGCGCCGCTCGCCAGCACCAGCGTCGTCGGCTCGGGGTATGCCAGGTACATCGCCAGGCACACGACGGGATAGAGGCCGCTGAAAAACTTCACGATCGTCGGGTTCACATCGCCGACCAAGCTCTCGCGGCGAAACACCCGCCAGGCATCGGCGCTGACCCGCGCGTGGCCGGCGATGGCGACGAAGAACGTCGAGTAGAGCACGGCGAAGGCGCCGAACAGGAATACTGGACCGGTCCACCCGCCGAACACCGGCTCGTACATGATCGAGAGCGTGCGGATCATGTCGTTGCCTTTCGGCACGAGATGGATGCGGCCTAGGGTCGCGGCCCCGAGCAGGTAGAACGCCACGGTGGCGAAGGTGTAGACGCCCATCGAACACCAGGCGTCCCACCGCATCACTCGCAGCCACCCGCGAGCCCGGTCGACCCACGCCAACGATTCCTCCTTCTGGCCGACGAATCGGGCATAGCCCTTTTCCACGCACCAGTACGGATACGCGATCAGCTCGTTCGCACCGACGCCGATGATGCCGAACGTCGCGAGCGCCGTCGTCAGCGGGAAGAAAGTCGAACCGTCCGGCATTTCCGTCTTTGGCGGCAACCGGCAGCTTAGCCCAAGCCAGATGTCCGACCACGTCACGGCCCACTCGGGTTGGGCCTGCAGCATGAAGACGTTGAGCACTGTGACCAGCGTGAAGACGGCGACCATGAGTGTCGAAGCCCATTGGATCAGGCCATAGCGGCCCGCCACGAGCAGCACCGACGTAACCGCCGTGACCAGTGTCGCCCAGACCAAATGGTCCTTGGCTGCCTTTTCGAGCCCCGGTTGGCCATCGACGCCCTTTAACCGGGCTGTCGATTGTTTGATCGATTCCTCCAAGACGTTGAGCTCTGTGCGGAGCGTCGCGGCCTCGTCGCCGCCAGCGTCGGCCGCAGCGGCCCCAGCGCTCGCCGCGCCGCCCGTGAGCTTTTCGAGCTTGAACTGCAACATATGCAGGTTGTAACGCGCCGTGGCGAGCGACTCGGCTTCGCGGTTGTAGGCTCTGCCAGCGTCGGTGAGCGGCACGCTGATGGCCAGCGCCTGGCCGACGCCGCCGACGATCCCGCCGAGCTGTCCCAGGCTAACGAGGAACATCGCCAGCCAGTACCAAGCGAGCCAATTCGCGCGAACGAATCCCAGATTCAGGACCGGTCCGGGCGTCTCGTTCATCCCCACCATCGAAGCCTGGCCCGTGGAGATGGCGTATCGACCGAACTCGACCTGCACAAAGACTTTAATGACGCAGCCGACGAGGATCAGCCAGAGCAGCCAGTAGCCGGCCAGCGCGCCCGTCGTTGTCGTGCCGATCAGCTCGCCGGACCCCACGATCGAGCCGGCGATGATCAGTCCGGGGCCAAGCCGCCGGAGAATACCGAGCACCGAAACGGGCGGATGTTCAGTCAGGATTACGGAGTCGGGTGAGGAGGTAGTCATCCGCAGGGGCCGCCTTGTCAAAAATCTGCCGTTCTCGAGTTCTTGCGCCGGAATGGCGTGAGGTTTCCCGCCAAGCGGCAATTATGATGCTAATCCCGACGTAACTTGTCTAATGGGCAGGCGGCCCGGCTGGGAAAGTTCCCCGATTTTGGAACTTTTTAGCGTGCCAAGTCGTCCAATCCGTCACTGCGTGTGTTCCGGTCTACGGGACGACCCGCCC
>JBIKVL010000287.1:0-5973 GCA_044356875.1 Pirellulaceae bacterium
CCAGTCGATTCCGCTAAACATTGCCGAAGGCAATGGCAAACAAAGCCTCAAGGACAAGAATCGATTCTTTGAAATTGCTCGAGGGTCGGCCCTTGAATGTGCCGCAATTCATGATGTTCTGCGGGTTTGCGATGCGATTGACGATGATTCGAATTGCCGTGGCAAAACCGATCTAAAACGGATCGTGTCGATGCTCACTCGACTGATACAACGAACCAACGGAGTATCCGAGAGCGTCTCGAGTACGAGTACGAGTACGAGTACCGCGATGCTGAGTACGAGTACGACTACAAGTACCGCGATGCTGAGTACGAGTACGAACCCGCCGCCGAAACCTGACGAACCAAGCGATGCAACGGAGCGAAAATGGCGTTCCGATTTTTCCTTGAAATGAAGATCACTCGCGCCATTTTCGCCCGCTAATCGCTGTCGTTATACGGTCCTTCTGGGGTTTCTGCGCGGCGCCATCGAAGAAGTCGCAGGGTGCGGTTAACGGCGCAAAGCCTTGGGTCGCTAATCGCCACCCTGAACTCTCGGTGGGCGAGGCTATCCGGGCCGTTGCGCGAATCAATTCACCAACGGCCCGGCTTCACCTGTTCCAATCAATGCCCCTACGACGGTTCGGCGGCATAGCCCTCGAGTCCGCCATCGCTCTCCGGTTCCGACGGCAGAGTACGGACGTACCCCAATCCTCGAATCACTTCGAGAATCTCGCTACAGGTGGGAAACATCCGGCCACTGGAGCGCTTGTACGCGTCCAAAGCTCGCATGAATTCCAATTCGTCCGCCGAATAGTCCCGCTCGCAGGTTGTCGGATCGATCTGCCTCCGACGCTGCACTCTCCGCCGCGCCCCTTGCCTCCGTTCCACTTCCACCGGTTCGTCCGACTGACGTCGCTCCGGTCCCCGCCGATCCCGATCCAAACGCCGATCCATCGACACGTCCCGGAGAGCCTCCGCCTCCGATTGTGCCAAATCACTCACGTAATTCTCCCCCATACGTGCGCTGCCACCCAAGTCGCTCGCCGCACAACGAGCCCATGACGCCGTATTATCGTCAGGGACTGGAGAGAAATTTCGGGTTCCGAAAAAACGCGCGATTAAAGCGGTGGTAGCGATTGAGGCGGGTGCTCTGCCTACGAAAACTCTAGCTGCTAGTTTGGTGCCGAGCAGGAAAAACCATCTGCCTCACGCCCGCCGCGCACCAACCGTCATGCCCGCCCCGCATCAGCCATCACGCCCGCCGCGCATCAGCCTTAGACCATGCGTGCCCGGTCGATACTCCGAACCGAATTCCGCTCGCCTGCTCGCTGCGGTGCCTCCCGGGGCCCGTCTCGAAACGGTTCCCCCCACTGCCTGTCCCATTGCCGCTCCCACTGCCGCTCCCACTGCCGCTCGCGTTCCGGCGACAGCGGCGGCGCGACAGACTGCCATTTGGGCCGCAGCGTTTCCACCACGCGATACATGGTCGTCGCCAAGGGGCGCATTGTTCCCGCCAGCTCTTCGATGTGCTCGACAGGCGGTGATTCCGTGGCCGCCAAGGAGTATCCGACTCGGGCTACCCAGTGGAATTCCCAAGCCGACAGTTCGGACTGCGGCACTGTCTGGCCGCCATCCATGCGAGCCGCCGAGCGGACCGGCGCGACGTTTGTCGCCAACCATCGGCCGCTAGCCGCAGACCACTCGGCGACAGTCGCCCGCCACCCAACCCCCGTCTCGCTGGACGAAGGATCCCGCCGCGGCGATGAGGGAACGGCGATGAGCGTGACGAGCAGTATTGCCAGCAACGCCAACGCGGCCGTTGCCGCGACCGTTGACCACCCCTTCACACGCGGAACCGCCTTGGCCGGCGGCTCGAGCCCACAGGCCGGCACGATGGTCCGACGACTTCGAACCGTCCCGACATGGTCGTGTGGCCCGCAGCACGCGAGCGCCTCGAACAGCATTCGCTGGGCTTCGAGCCATTCGCCACATTCGCAGCACTCGTCCGCATGACCAGCCAGGACTTCGTCGTCGCTTGGATCGCGACGCGCATCCAACGCGGCTTGCCAGCGACGCTCAAACCAACTACACGCCATGGTCGCCTCCCGCAGCCAGGGGCGCACGCGAGTTCGCGATCACCTGTGTCAGATCGCGACGAGCTCGATGCACCCAGGTTTTCACAGTTCCTAGCGGCACGCCCAGACGCTCCGCGATCTCGGCGTAGCTGAGGTTGTCCACATGAAACAGCACGAAGGCGTCGCGGTACTCGGCACGCAGCGATTTCATGGCCGTTTTGAGCACCACTTGCCATTCTTCCGCCGACTCTAAACGCTCAGGTGGCGCGGCGGGATGTTCGAGCAACGTGGCCGGCGTCGGACGCCGACGTCTAGCCGCTAGCGCCGTGCGGCAGCGATTGTTGGCGATCGCCAGCAGCCACGGCTCGAATTCGCGGGAATCGTCGAATTGAGGAAGATAGCGACAGGCCCGCGCCAGCGTTTCCTGCGCCGCGTCTTCCGCGTCCTGCCGCTGCCGCAAAAACCGCAGGCAAAACGACAAGACGCGATCTCGGTAGCGGGCCACCAAATCGCTGAAGGCCGCCTGTTCGCCCTGGCGACAACGGCGGATGATCTGCGCCGAATCCGCTGGTTGCCCTTCGGCAGGCGGCCACGGCTTCTCGTCGTCCACGCATCACCGACGATTGAAGAATTTTTTCAGCGCGTCCGCCGCCGCTTCGCGGGAGTTCGCGGTGGTGTTTTCCGCCTTCGGCTGAAGCTTGCCGACTTCCTGCCGCTTCAGCTCCTCCAGTTTCTGCGCGGCCGGCGACAATGGGTCGATGGGCTTCTGGCCTCCCTCGCCGGGCTTCTCGTCAACCTTGGTCGCCTCTTGGCCGCCTGTGGCGGTCAATTCCAAGCGATCGGTCTTTTCCAGCTTGAATTGGCGGGTCTCGGCATCGGCTCTAGGCCGAGCCGTCTCCACCGAAGTCGGCTCGTCGAGCCACGAGCTCACGTCGGCGTCCCCGAAACTGCTATCGCCCGATCGCAACGCGACATCCTTGACGCCCGTTACCTTGGGACGCTTCTCGCCCGTGATTCCCACTTCGATGGCCACTTCGAATTCGAGCGGACCGACCTTGAGATGATCGCCGTAACGCAAGACGCGATCGCCGACGATCCGGTCGCCGTTGACATACGTCCCGTTCTTGCTGCCCAAGTCCCGAGCGATCAGTTGCGAGTCGGCGATCACCAGTTCGCAGTGTCGCCGACTGATCGCGTCGCTCTTCGGACGCAGCTGGCAATCATCCTGCCGTCCAATCACGAACGGAGTTTGAACGATTTTGATTTCCTTGCCGGCGCTAGGGCCGTGCATCACTTTGAGTCTCACCAACATGGCGCGCCTCGCGGATTCCTCGCCAGAACAACCTGCCTGCCTGGAACGCTGCAATATTGTTTCCCAAGATACCACGAGCGGATAGGCACCGTCAAAAAAGTTCTGGGGTTTTAATGGCTAGTTGCTAGTTGCTAGTTGCCAGTTGCGGGCAGCGGGCAGCCAACTGCTGACTGCTGATCGCTGACTGCTGATCGCCGACTGCTGGCTGCCGACTCACGGTTCCGTGATCGCGAGCGGCTAGGGCCGGCGCCCCGTCCATGCGTCACCCCCGAATTTTTCCCGTCCGAACGACTCGGCGCGGAGTCGTTCGGACGGCGTCAACGCCGCGGGTCGCCACCGCAGCGACAGCCGCGACGCGAGCCGTTCGCACCAGCGGTCGCGTAATGCCTGCGGCTCAATCGAAACGCCCGTAAGTTCGACAATCCCGGGCAGCTCCGGCGCGAAGGGCGAACGACGGAGGAGGACGCTGCCGTGCTGCAGCAGCGCGCCGCGATTGCGCCGTTGAGCACTGCCGCCGATCTTCATGCCGGCGACGACGACATCCCCTGGACTGCGACGCTCGAAACACAAAAACGCCGCTTCCTTGGCGGGTTCGTCCGCAGCCGCGTCGGCCGCGTTCGCGATTCGACTCGCGGGCACTCGGGTGGCGAGCACTCCCCATTCGGC
This sequence comes from Pirellulaceae bacterium, assembly GCA_044356875.1. Lineage (GTDB taxonomy): Bacteria > Planctomycetota > Planctomycetia > Pirellulales > Pirellulaceae > CAIXSC01. The sequence goes on from JBIKVL010000287.1 coordinate 4,035, forward strand.
GAGCGTTTCCACCAGGGTGTCGTGGAAGGCGTCGTAGAGCGCTTCGTGGCCGCCGAGTCCATTCGCGATGGCGGTGGCGAAGCTGTAAGTCAACTCTTGGTCGTGCAGGATCGCGCCGCCGCCCGACGCCCGCCGCACCACGGCACAGCCGCGGCTGGCCGCATGGCCCTCGCGTTCCGAGAGACCTTGAAAGTATCCCAAAGACAACGTCGCCGGCGACCAGAGGTAAAAGCGGAGGCTGGAAGCTGTGGGGAGGCCGATTGGTTGGCCAGTCGGAGTGGCGGGGCGCGTGGGCGTTGCCATCGCCGCGTCCAACGCGACAATCCCGACGGGCGCCGCGACCGACTCCAACACCGACTCCAACAGCGCCTCGTCGACGGCCATGTTCCAAACGCCGTCGGCGGGACCGTCGCAGATCAATCGGGTTTCCATCGCAGCACCGGTTGTTTCGCCGCCCGCACTTCGTCGGGCCGCCGAATGGGAGTGGTTTGTGGGGCCTCATGGAGCGACTCGGGCGGCTCGCCGAGGATCTTTTCCAAGGCGTCCGCGAACGCGTCGAGCGTCTCGCGGCTTTCGCTTTCGGTCGGCTCGATCATCAGCGCCTCGGGTACCGTGAGCGGGAAATAGACGGTCGGCGCGTGAAAGCCGTAGTCGAGCAACCGTTTCGCGAGATCCATGGCGGTCGCGCCATGACGCTTCTTCAGAGCCGCCGCCGACGCGACGAATTCATGCATGCAGCGGTCGCCATGCGGCACGGGCAACAGGGCTTGGATGCGATGGAGGAGGTAGTTGGCGTTGAGCACCGCGTTTTCGGAGACGGCCCGCAGGCCCTCGGGGCCGTAAGTGCGGATAAAGGCGTACGCGCGGACCAGCACGCCGATGTTTCCATGAAAGCCGCGTACGCGGCCGATCGACAGCGGGCGGTTTTCGTCCCAGTAGAACCGTCCGGTCGCGTCGCGGGCCGCGATCGGCGACGGCAGGAATGGGGCGAGCGTGGCGTTGACGCAGATCGGACCGGCGCCGGGACCGCCTCCACCATGGGGTCCACTGAAAGTCTTGTGTGGGTTGTAATGCATCATGTCGGCGCCGAAATCGCCCGGCCTGGCGATTCCCAGGATCGCGTTCATGTTGGCGCCGTCCAGATAGATCAGCCCGCCGCGGGCATGGACCAGTTCGGCGATCCGCCCCACGCTGCCGTCGAACAATCCCAGCGTGTTCGGGTCGGTGATCATGAAGACGGCGATCGAATCATCGAGCTTCGCTTGCAGGTCGTCCAGGTCGACGCCGCCAGCCGCGGTGCTCTTCACGGTCACCGGCTGGAATCCCGCCATCGCGGCGCTGGCGGGATTCGTGCCGTGCGCGCTATCGGGCGCGAGCACCTTCCGCCGCCGTTCGCCGCGATGGCGGAAATAGGCCGCCGCGACCATCAACGCGGTCAGTTCCCCCTGGGCTCCCGCAGCCGGCTGGAGCGATACGCCGGGCAGGCCGGAGATTTCGCCCAAGTACGTTTGGAGTTCCACGAGCAGTTGCAAGATGCCCTGCGTGGTCTCGGCCGGTTGCAACGGGTGTAGTCCTAAGAATCCCGGCAGCGAAGCGAGCCGCTCGTTCCGCTTCGGGTTGTGCTTCATCGTGCAGGACCCGAGCGGATAGAAGTGCGTATCGACGGACATGTTGAGCGTCGACAGGTTCGTGAAGTGCCGCACGACATCGGGTTCGGCCAGCTCTGGGAGCGGCGGAGGCGACGCCGCCAGGCACTCGGCCGGCAGCAGCGTCTCCACGGGCGGCGCGGGCACGTCGGGCGGCGGCGGTTCCGAGCCCCGGCGCCCAGCACGAGAGAGCTCGAAGAGCAGGCGGGTGGCTTGTTGGTTTCGCATGAACTCCATTGAAAAGCCCGGATGGCCGCGCCGCAAGCGCGGCGTCGGCGGCGAGCCGATGAAAA
>JBIKVL010000289.1:0-5945 GCA_044356875.1 Pirellulaceae bacterium
GGATCCCCAAAGCGATCGGCAGACAGCCACTGATACCCAGCCCGATTCGAGCTGCGAGGCGCCCTGTATTTCGCGCAACTGAAGTCGGCATGTTTTCCTCGCTTCCCGGCCCACGCTCCCCGGGCCCAGGTCCACCGTCCCCGGTCTACTGTCTCCGGTCCCCACCAAGCCCAAAAGTCAGGTGAAGAGATGCACATTCGGTCGCGGATGATTCGCGTACCGCTGTCCCTTACTCCTCCGAGAAGTCGCTGGTTCGTGGGAAACTCGAAATGCGAGCATCCAGCGTCGATCTCGCGGACGGTTACATACTGAATGATATATCCGATCGTGAGCTTGGGAAAGCGATTGGTCCAGTGGCTGCAAAGGTTGTTGGAACCAGGATAAACGGAGTTGGGCTCTGCGGGGACGCAACCCAAGGGACCCACGCAAATCCCGGATGGCCCCGCTTTTTTGGCATTGGAGTTTTCTCCTTGTGGAAATGATTCGATCGCAGTGGAACTACCAAACGAGCAAAAACAGGTGTGGTTGTCAGCATCCACTGAAGAAGCAATTTGTCACGAACAAGAGAATTGTGGTGTTCCAATCAACGTCAGTTTCATGGCTTGACGTGAATCCAGATGTTTGGGCTTATGGATGCGCTAGGCTGGAAGAAGTTGTTTCCAGGGAACGATGCTCGATAACGAAATTCGCCGCCTCGTCTCGAACTCGTGGAGCCTAGCTCTTCACGAGGAAGCCTGAGCGTGCGGGTAATCTTCGCGTACCCCGAGGCATCGGTGCGCGGCGTTCCGACCTCCTTGAAAGCATAGTTACGATTCCGCGCCGTGAATCCGGTATATTTTTCCTCGAAGCTGACGACCTGATTGGCGAGTGGTTTCCAGAGGTTTTGTTGACGGTCAAAGTACAGAAACCGCACCGTTACCGTTACCTGGGTGCCATGGCGGACTGTCGAGCTGGACGGGGGATTGGATTTAAAATAATCGCTTCTTGTCACCGCCTGGGCATGCGCATGCGAGGCGTACGACGCTAGCGCAAGAACGACTGGCAGCAGTCCGCGAAATGTGGCAGCGATGATCGAACCGCGAAGCATGGCGAGATTCCTTTTCGATGGGCCGAGCGACTTGGGAGCTTGGTGTATCGGTTGTGCTTCGGGGCTCCGTCTTTGACCCGATGTGTCACACCGGCCGGTCGAGTCGCACGGTGAGGTGCGGTCGTCCGGTCAGGTCTCTATGCGAAAAAAGGATGCATGGGACGTCAAAGAATTCGAAAAATACGCCCTGTCGGCGGGAAGACGGCGGATCGGTATCGCGGCGGCGCGACGCCCGCGCTAGTTGCCCCTCCGATCGCTAGTTGCCCCTCCGAACGTTGGTTGACTCCCCGAACGCTGTTGGATTACATCGTGATGCTGAGGCGTTCTGGGCTGGATGGCGGCAACGCTGAGTTGGCGCCATCCGAAGATCCCCAATGGCAGGTGGGACACGGTGGACATGGACTACGGCGAGAAGAGCGACGATGCCCAGACGACACGTTCGTTGATCCAGGCGATCTACCGGGAATTGAAGGCGGCCGCCGCGATGAAACTGCGCGACGGCACATCGGCGGAGAGCATGACGCCCACAGCGCTCGTCAACGAGGTTTACCTTCGATTCGCGGAGGAGTTAGGTGAGGACGCGACATGGCAGAACCGGCGCCATTTCTTCAACGCGGCTGCGCGAAAGATGAAGTTCATCCTCATAGACCGGGCTCGTCGCCGCAAAGCGGCAGTCCATGGAGGCGGATGGCAGCGGGTCGACTTGAATGACGCCGCGAATATCGAAGGCATTCCAGCCTCGGGTTGGAGCGACCTTTACGACGCTCTGGAGCGGCTTGAGCAGGCGGACGCCCAGGCTGCGACAGTACTGCGGTGGCGATACTTGCTTCAGTTTTCGTTGCCAGAGATTGCGGATAGCCTCGCGGTCTCCGAAAGCACAGCGGAGCGGGCCCAGCGGCGCGGAATCCGGACGATTCGAATACTACTCGAGTCGCATCGAAGCGGTACCAGCGACGACGGGCACAATTCTTGATTCGCTGGATGGAGCGAGTGAGGATTCCGCCGGCTCGTTGGCACGGGGTGCCCACATCTGTTTCCGTGGGGCTGTGATTTGAAGGAACGCGAATGTCCGAGCATTTTTTTTCACCGCCCTTGCGGGATGCTGAAGCGGCACGCCTGGAGTCGCTTTGCCTTCAGTTCGAAGCCGATCTTGTTAGGGGCGGAAAACCATCGATCGAGGCCCTCCTGCCTACTGTTGCGGAAAACAAACAGGCCGAGTTGCTGTTCGAGCTGCTGCTGCTCGAATTCCGCGCGCTGAGCTCGCAGCAGCGATTGCTCGAACGTTCGGAGTACGAGACGCGGTTTCCCGCCTATCTCCCGCAGGTCGCCGAGGCCTGGGAGGTGTTCCAAAACGCGCCCACGAGGCCCCAAGCCGCAGACGACTCTAAGCCAAGTCCGGCTGAGGTCCCAATCTCCGGACATCCGGTCCCCCAACAAATCGGACGCTTCCCGATCGTCCGGATGCTTGGCAGCGGCGGTTTTGGGGAGGTTTATCTCGGCTACCAACAGGAATTGGATCGGCATGTCGCCATCAAGATCCCGAAACTGTCCCAGATGGATTCCGCTGTCGCCGAGCGGGCGTTCTTGGAAGAGGCTAGGAAACTCGTGAAGGTCAAAGGCACGGGGATCGTTGTCGTTCACGATGTCTTCCCTGTGACACTGGCTGGACAGTCGCGGATCTGCATCGTCCAAGAGTTCATCGACGGCCAAAATCTTGCTGATTGGCACGCCGCCCAGCCAAAACCGATCGACCCCGATAGGATCGCGCGGTTGGTCGCCGAGATAGCCACGATCATGTCGGCGATCCATCGGCAGGATATCGTGCATCGCGATCTGAAGCCGGCCAACATCATGATCGACAAGGCGGGTCAGCCCTACGTGCTCGACTTCGGCCTTGCCATTCGTGAAGAGGAGCGGACAGAACAGTTGGGCCAAGTGGCAGGCACCTGGCAATACATGTCGCCGGAACAGATTCGCGGCGAAGCGCACCATCTCGATGACCGCTCGGACATCTGGGCGCTCGGCGTGATCCTGTACGAGTTGTTTTCCGGCCGGCGTCCGTTCAACGGTTCGACCAGAAACGAACTGATCAAGCAGGTCTGGCACATCGATCCCAAGCCTCTCCCAATGCGCAACCCTGGCTTCCCGGAAAGCCTCGACCGTATCTGCCGAAAATGCCTGCAGAAGCACCGCAATGACCGTTATATGACCATGGCCGAGCTCGCCGCCGACCTGCGGAACTGGCGCACGCAGTCTTTGGCCTCACCGGCGATTGCCGACCGCGCCCCAGGTTCGCCGGCGGCACCGCGAGGCGTCATTCCCCGCGGCCTTCGTTCCTTCACCGAAGAGGACAGCGGATTCTTCCTGGAACTGCTGCCCGGCGTCCGGGAACCCAACGGGCTGCCCGAATCGATCGATTTCTGGAAGCGGCGGATCGAGTCCTCCGCCGCGTCCGCCGCGACCGCGTCGGGCATGCCGCTGGGCTTGGTGTATGGGCCTAGCGGCTGCGGCAAATCATCGCTGATCAAGGCGGGGCTGTTGCCGCGGCTCGCACCCCGGATCATCAAGATCTACTTGGAAGCGACCCAGGACGCGACCGAACAGCAACTGCTCGGCTTGCTCCGGGACCGACTGCCCGGGATCCCGCCCGAGCTTGGCTTGAACGAAGTCCTCAAGGGATTGCGGTGCCATCGCTGGCTGCGGTCCGACGAAAAGGTGCTGATCGTGATCGATCAGTTCGAACAGTGGCTCTACGCGCACCCAGAGGATTACGCGGGCGAGCTTTCCGACGCGTTGCGGCAATGCGATGGGCGGCGAGTCCAAGCGATTCTGATGGTCCGGGACGACTACTGGACGCCGATCGTCGATTTCCTCAAAGAGCTGGATGTCGATCTGGCGGAACGGAAAAATTGCCGCAAAGTAAGCCGGTTCGACCTTAAACACGCCCGGAAAGTCTTGACTCTGTTCGGCCAAGCATACGGTGCATTCCCCGAGAATCCTGACGACCTCACCGCCGACCAAAACGGGTTCTTAGACCTGGCCATCCACGATCTGGCGGAACAGGGGAAGGTGGTCAGCGTCCGGCTCGCTGTCTTCGCCGAACTGATGCATGAAAAGAATTGGACCCTGAACACGCTTCAATCGCTCGATGGAGTCCAAGGGGTTGGCGTGGCCTTCCTGCAAGAAACGTTTCACGGAAAAGACGCATCGCCGCTCCGCAAACGACACGCCGAAGCCGCGCTGCGAGTTCTCCGGGCCCTTCTGCCGCCACCTGGGACGGAGATCAAGGGCCACAGCCGCACCACCGAGGAACTGGCAGTGGCGGCCGGCTACTCCGAACGGTCCACCGGCAGCATCGCCACCAACTCCGCCGCCACCTCTGTTGCCGCCACCGCCGCCACCGCCGCCACCGCCGCCGCCAGCCCCGTCGAACTGTTACGGATCCTCGACGAGGAACTGCGGTTGATCACGCCAGCCTTCAACGACCAGCGCCAGACAATTGGTTACCAACTGACGCATGACTACCTTGTGCCCTCGCTTAGTACATGGATCGAAAACACGCTCGGAAAAACCCGCCGCGGCCGCGCCCTGTTGAGGCTGGAGGAGCGGTCAGCGACTTGGCAGGCCAAAGAACAGGATCGCCAACTACCGTCGCTCATCGAGTACGTGCGGATCGTCACGCTCACTCAGCGGCGGAACTGGACGGAACCGCAGCGGCGGATGATGCGGCGAGCGGGGCGGCATCTCGCGACAGTGTGGGGATTGCTGATCATGGCGACCACGCTTACGATCGCGGGCGCGGTCTGGTTCTATAGCGCGCAAAAACGCGAATCCGAGCGAAACGAGCTGCGGGTCGCGGTGGATGCGTTGCAAAACGCGCCGGCCTCCGCCGTGGCGTACGCGCTCAAGGATCTGCAAAGACTCGATCGCAGTATCGTATTGCGAGAACTTGAACAGCGGTTTAACGCGAAGTCGGCACCCGGTTCAGTGGAAGACGCGGGGGAATCACGGATTCGCCGCTTGCGGTTAGCGCAGGCTTTGGCGAGCTACGGCCGGGCGGACGTCGATTATTTGATTGCGAGCATCGCCGAAGCAGACGGTGGCGAATGCGACAATCTCGCCACGGCCCTGAAGACCGCGCCGCGCTCGCGATTTGAGCCTGAGTTGCTCAAGGCGATGCATTTGGCGGATGAAGCCGGACGGGCTTCGAAAGACTGGACGCTCAAAGCGAAGTTGGCCATCGTGGGTCTGCACGTTGGCACGCCGGCGGTGGCGATCGATCTGCATCGTCTGCGCGATCGTCCCGATCCAACGCAGCAAACTCATTTCATCCACGATGTCTTTGGCGGGATGCATGGCGATTTGAGCCAACTACTTAAGGAAGCGCAAACCTGGGACGACGCGGGGCTTCTTTACGGCCTGAGTCTATCACTGGGAAAAGTTCCCAAACGGGATTTTCAAGCTTCCTGGGTGGGTTGGCGCAACCTGATGTTGCGTTGGCATTGCGACCATCCAGACAGCGGGGTGCATAGCGCGACGGGCTGGGCGTTGCGTCAATGGGGCGAAACGCTCCCCGACCTGTCGGATCCATCAAGTCGCGCGCCACCCAACTCTCGGAATTGGTGGCCGCACAAGCTCGGCTTTACGCTGTTGCGGATTCCAGCTGGTGAGTTCGAACAGATTGACGAAGGGCTCCACGCGTCGGCATTGAATGAAGAAAATCGCAGAACCAAACGAAAAGTGCGACTCAGCGAGTATTGGATTTCGGACCGCGAGGTAACCGTGGGCTTGTACCGGCGATTCTTGGATAACAAGGCGGAGTCGAAGACGCCGATCCGTCGAGAGGCTGCCGAGACAC
>JBIKVL010000290.1:0-5942 GCA_044356875.1 Pirellulaceae bacterium
GACAAGTTGGCGGAACGCGGTTTGATCACCCGGGAGCGGCCGGCTGAGAATCGACGGCAAGTGCTGGTGCAAATCACCGCCGCTGGCTTGGAATTGCTCGATCGGATCGCCGCTCCGCTACGGGAGTGCCATCAGCGGCAACTCGGACATATGACTGTGGCGGATCTCGAGCGGCTCGTGGCGCTGCTGCAAGCGGCTCGTTCCCCTCATGAAGCTTTCGGACCTTGGTTAGGTTAATCCTTTGGTATTAGGCGAAATCGTTCCCTACCTTTCGTGAAATCGGAGTTGACGCTCATGGTTACGGATCGGACGGACAAGTCGGCGGATGTAGTGGTGATTGGTGGCGGGCCCTCGGGAGCGACGACCGCCACCCTGCTCGCGTTGCAGGGCCACGACGTGCAGTTGTTCGAACGAGAGCGGTTCCCACGATTCCACATCGGCGAGTCGCTGATTCCCGAAACTTACTGGGTCCTCGAACGACTCAAGATGCTGCCCAAACTGAAGAAAAGTCCCAACGTTAAGAAGCACAGTGTCCAGTTCGTGACTGAGAACGGGAAGTTGTCCGAGCCGTTTTACTTTCTCGACAACAAGCCGCACGAGTGCTCGCAGACTTGGCAGGTCTACCGCCAAGAGTTCGATCAACTGATGCTGGAGAACGCTCGTGAACAAGGCGTGGCAGTCCACGAGGCCACACGGGTTCTCGAAGTGCTGTTCGAGGGCCAGCAGGCGGTAGGCGTCCGCGTTCAACATGAGGATGGCACCGAGCGTGAAGTGCGGGCGCGAGTCGTTGTCGACGCCAGCGGCCAAAGCTCGATGGTGATGAGCCGTTTGGGGCTGCGTGAATGGGATCCGGTGCTGAAGAAAGCCGCCGTTTGGACCTACTGGAAGGGTGCCCATCGCGATCAGGGACGCGACGAAGGCGCGACAATCGTCATGCAGACCAAGGGCAAGAAGGGCTGGTTCTGGTACATCCCGCTGCGTAACGACATTGTGAGCGTCGGCGTCGTCGCGGCTTATGACTATTTGTTCGTGGATCGCGAGACCAAAGAGCTGGAGAAGATCTACTTCGAAGAGGTCGAGCGCTGCCCGGGCGTTCAACCACGGATCGCGAACGCTGAACGGTGTGATGTCTTCCGCGCCGCGAAGGAATACTCTTACCGTTCGAAACAGGCTGCTGGTGACGGGTGGGTGTTGGTCGGCGACGCGTTTGGCTTCCTCGATCCACTGTATTCGTCGGGCGTGCTCCTGGCACTGAAGTCCGGTCAGTTGGCTGCGGACACGATCGACGTGGCCCTGAAGTCGAATGACTTGAGCGAAGCTTCGCTGCGGCGTTGGGAGCCCGAGTACATCAAGGGCATGGATCGGATGCGTAAATTGGTTTGTGCCTTTTATGATGGATTCAACTTCGGCCGCTTCGTCAAGAAGTTTCCCCATCTCAAGGGCACTGTCACCGACCTGCTGATCGGCGATCTTTTCCGGGACGAAGTCGATCAGGTTTGGGAACCTATGGAGATCGTCGAGGCGGAACGACGCGCCGAGATGGCGGCCCGCGAAGCAGCGGCTTTGGCCGGCGCCAATTGAACGGCATTGAAGCCAAGTCCAATCGTCGCACTGGCCGTCGCTTCACGCGGCCAGTTTTCGAAGAGTTAGCGATTACGAAAACCGAGTCGTAATCCGTCCACTTGCCCGGCTTGCTCGATAGGTCAACCACGATGTCCACCGATGACACGGTTCCGGAGTCGAATTGCTCTGGCCGTCGCGTTTGGCTTGGCTACGCGGGCATGATTCTCTTCGCGGCCGCCGCTTTCGGAGTGATCGGAAGCTACGGGAAAGATTCGCTGGCAGTACCGGGATCGTCGGCTACCGAGAGTTCGCTCAAGGCTCCACGGGCCGAAACACCCGCTGGGGGTGAGGCTACAAACGCCATCGACAAAGCACAACCCAACAGTGGGTCCGGGGCCGGTCACGCGTTCCGCAGTGTGCTTGTGGCACTCGTCGCCATCCTCGTGGCAGCCAGAATCTTTGGCTGGCTTCTCGTGCGTGTTGGGCAACCCCGAGTGATTGGCGAGGTCATCGCGGGAATCGTATTAGGGCCATCGTGCCTGGGCGAAGTCTGGCCGGAAGCGACCGCTTTTATCCTCCCACCGACGGTCGCGCCGCTCCTCGGCGTTCTCGCGCAGATGGGGGTGATTCTCTACATGTTCCTCGTCGGGTTGGAACTCAACCTCGATTCGCTGAAAAGTCACGGACGTGAATCGCTGCTCATCGCCCACGCGAGCATTGCGGCCCCGTTCGTGCTGGGAGCGGCATTCGCGCTGGTTCTCTACGAGCGATTCGCTGGCCCCGGAGTTCCTTTCACGACCTTCGCGATGTTCCTTGGCGTAGCGTTGTCGATCACCGCCCTCCCGGTACTCGCCAGGATCATCGCGGACCGCGGGCTCGCCGGGACGCGAACGGGGGCCCTGGCTTTAGGGTGTGCCGCGGCCGACGATGCCACCGCCTGGTGTCTCCTCGCTGTTGTCGTGGGACTCGTGGGGACGCAACTTACCGCGGCCCTCGCCACATGGGTACTTGCGGGCCTTTTCGTGGCGGCGATGTTATTGCTCGTGCGTCCGCTTATGGCGCGGTGGCTCGAGAGCGCGTCGGGTAGCACCCCAACGCCGACGACTGTCGCCTTGCTGCTCGTCGGCGTACTGATCGCCTCGCTGGCTACCGACATTATCGGCATCCATGCGATTTTCGGCGCGTTCCTGCTCGGAGCGGTTATTCCGCACGACAGCAAAGCCGCTCACGTGCTTGGCGAAAAGCTGGAGGACGTGGCGCGGGTTTTGCTTCTGCCCGCTTTTTTCGCGCTGACTGGCATGCGAACCAAGATCGGCTTGTTGGATGGCGTCGACCAGTGGGTCCTCTGCGGACTCGTTGTGCTCGTCGCGACCATTGGCAAACTGGGTGGAACCGCATTGGCCGCTCGTTACTGCCGCATGGATTGGCGGACGAGCGCCGAACTGGGTGCTCTCATGAATACGCGGGGCCTCGTCGAGATCATCGTGCTCGACCTCGGTTTGCAGCTTGGAGTGATCACGGCGCCGTTGTTCGCCATGATGGTGGTGATGGCGATCGCGACGACGCTCATGACCGGCCCCATGCTGAGCGCGATTGCCCGGTGGTTCGGACGTTCGAAGCCGGACACTATTCTCCAAACAGGAACGACATCGGCCGCTTGGTGCCGAGCGGCCGGACGTTGACGAAGGTTTCGCCGGCCGGGGCGCCGATCGCCGCACCCGCCAGCATCGCCGCTCCGCGAATCCGTTCAAAGACGTGCGCCTTTTCGGGCGGAAACTGCGTCTTGTAGCACGCGACCGAAGCCAGCTTGGCATCGAGCGTCTCGCCGATGTCGACGGTGAAGTGGCTGGCATACCCGCCCAGTTGCGCGGGTTCGAACGCCAGCCGGAAATAAAGCTGCGTGTCAATGGCATGGACCGGCAGACCGTCGAAGTAATCGTCCCACTTCGTCAGTCGCGAGTAGAAGATCGCGGCGTCCGTGATCTGCATCGCTTGCCAATGATCGGGCGAGGCCAGGGGCGTTTTGTCGCCAAAACCGATCACGACACGCGGCCGGAAGCGGCGAAACTCTTTCGCCAACAGCACGCGGGCTTCGAAGCTGTCAAAGAGCCGACGGTTGGGCAGATCGAGCGTGATGCGGCAGTGAACGCCGAGCGCTTGCGCGGCCTCGGCCGCCTCCGCCAGCCGAATCTCCGGACTGGGACAACGCGGCGTGGGCTCGCCGTCCGTCAAGTCAATAATGCCAACTCGATACCCCTGCTTGGCGAGCAGCGCTAGGGTGCCTCCGCAAGCGATTTCAACATCGTCAGGGTGGGCTCCTACAGCGATGACATCCAATAGCGAATGATGCTCAGGACCGCTCATACGCCACCTCGCACGACGCGAATCAGGAAGGACGGGTTGATCGCTTCGAACCGCAGTTGGTCGAGTTGATGGGTGCCGCGGGAGAGTTGCATGAGCCACACGTCGACGACACCCGCCTTGTCGAGCTTGTCTTCCAGCACGCGACGCACGTCCGCCACGTTGTCGATGCTGCCCACATGAACCACCAACCGGCCACCGGGACGCAGCCGGTCATAGGCCAGATCGACAATCGTTCGCACTTGGCGACCGGTCCCGCCGACAAAGACGGCATCGGGAGCCGGCAGTCCCTGCCACGCTTCCGGCGCTTTGCCGAGCACGGGAACCAGCGATTTGACCCCAAATCGCTCGGCGTTGCCCGAGATGAGCTGGTAATCCTCGGGATCCATTTCGATGGCGTACACCGCGCCGCCGACCGCGATCTGCGCCGCTTCGATCGCCACCGACCCGCTGCCGGCGCCCACGTCCCACACGACGCTCGTCGGACCTAGATCCAGTTCCGCCAGGGCAACGCTGCGAATCTCCGCCGGCGTGAGCAACCCGCGTTTTGGTTGCGACTGCAGGAACAGCTCGTCGGGATTTCCGAACAGCCTCCGCCCGATCATCCGCGCGGGCCTGTCGGGCAGGTTCGGCTTCCGCAACAGGATCATGACGTTGAGCGGCCCGAACGTCAGGTTCGCGATGTCGGACAAAGGGCCCTGGGTGACGCACTCGTCGGGCGAACCCAGGTTTTCGCAAACGTAGGCGGTGAAGTAATCGATCCCCCGTTCCAACAACGCCCGAGCCACGGCTGGCGGCGACGACATTTCGGTCGTGAATAAACCCGCTTTCTGAGCCGTCCGAATCCGCTCGACCACGTGTTCGAGGCTCTGCGACGCCAAATCGGTAAGATAGGCTTCGTCCCAGCTTTCCTTCACGCGGGCGAACGCCAGCTGCATGCTGCTGACGTGCGGCACGACTTCAAACCGTTCCTTGCCGAGTCGGTCGCAGAGGAAGCGGGCCGTTCCATAGAAGAGCGGGTCGCCGGTCGCCAACACCACGCTGCGAAGATGCGTCGACTCGCTCAACCGCCGCGCGACACCTTCCAGGTCGCCGCCAATCAGCATCCGCTGAGTGGTGGGGCGAGTGGGCACGAGCGCCAACGAACGCTCGGCGCCGATCAGCAAATCCGCGTCGTGAACCAGCCGCCGCGCAGCCGCCGTCAGGCCATCGATACCGTCGTCGCCGATGCCGATGACATGAATCTTCTCCGCCGTCGCCGTAGACACGCTGGGTTCTCCGAGTTGCCGTTCCGCCGTTTTCCCGCCACTGCCATGTCGTGATGACGAAGGCGCCATTGCCGCAACAAAAAACCACGGTCACCCGAAGGTACCGTGGTTCACGTTGGCTCGCCAGACGGATTGCTTGACCGCTAATCGCAACCGCTAAACCGAGAACGAGCTGCCGCAGCCGCAGGTCTTGACGGCGTTGGGATTGTCGAATTTGAAGCCCTTCTGTTCCAGGCTTTCGTACCAGTCGACCGTCATCCCTTCGAGATACAGGGCGCTCTTCTTGTCGACCACCACCTTGACGCCGAAGAAATCGAACTTCGTGTCCGCCGCTTCATCGAACTGCGTGTCGAACTGCATCGAGTAATTGAATCCGCTGCAACCGCCACCTTTGACACCGATGCGGAGGAACATGGCGTCGTCCACCTTGTTCGCCTCCCGCGCCTTCAAAACCTCATGAGCCGCTCGCTCGGTCAACGTAATCGACATGTCGAAACCTCGTGCAGGAAACAAGTTGGATTTTTGACATCCGGGACTGTCTAAAATATATCGAGTAGCCGCGTGTCGGCAAGGGCGAGATTCCAACGACAACCCCTCATCAGCCGGTCCGCGCCAGCGGCCGGTTCATCAGCCGGTCCGCGCCAGCGGCCGGTTCATCAGCCGAGCCGCGCCAGCGGCCGGTTCATCAGCCGAGCCGCGCCAGCGGCCGGTTCATCAGCCGAGCCGCGCCAGCGGCCGGTTCATCAGCCG
>JBIKVL010000291.1:0-5933 GCA_044356875.1 Pirellulaceae bacterium
CGCCGGTTGATTAGCCGGCCCAGCGCCAGCTGCCGGTTGATTAGCCGGCTCAGCGCCAGCTGCCGGTTTTCGTTCGGTTCGGGCCACATTCGCCTAGAACCGGCCGCTGGCGCGGTCCGGCTGATGGGAACCGGCCGCTGGCGCGGCTCGGCTGATGACGGCCGGCGGTCGGCTGACGTGTTGGCTCGACGACGCTCTCGTACTTCATGTTTCGGGTTCCCCAGTCGCTCTTGCGGGAACTGCGTCGGGCCACTAGCATCCGCGCGATTCGAATGGAGAAGGAGTGGCGATGCGCGGATCGGTTTGCGGCTGGCTGCTAGGGATGGCGGTCGCCGCCGGGCAGCTTGGCTGCAACAACAATCCTTTCGCCCCGGCAAATGCCGCGACGGGCTGGCAGCAGCCGGGGCAACAGCAGCCGTACGAGGCTCAGCTTGCGGAGTTGAATCGCCGCGCCAGCCAGCTCGACTCCAACAATCGCGATCTCAACACGCAGCTCGCCCAAGGTGCTCAGCAGTATCAAGTCGCGCGAGAGCAGGTGTCGCTGCTGCAGCGGCAGTTGCAGGATTCGGCGGCGCAGCTTCGCGAATCGCAGACCGCGCGTCGGGAAGTTGAACGTCAATTGGAGACGCTGCGTGCGTCCTACGAGCGTCGTGGCGGCGCGGTGCTTACCGCCAACAGCAGCATCCGTCAAGCGCTGGCGCCTGTGGAGATTCCCGGGGTGAACGTGCGCCAGGACGGCGAAGTGATCCGCGTGGAACTGGCGTCCGATCAACTGTTTGTGGGTGGCGGAGCACAGCTCCAGCCGACCGCCTACCTGACCCTGGATCAAGTGGCGACCGCGATTCTGCGGAGCTACCCCCGCCAGCGAATCGGCATCGAGGCGCATACGGACGACAGCATCGGATCCGCGAGCGGAATGGCGAGCGGCGGGGCGGCTTCCGTCGGACCTGGGCCTGCTTCCGCCGCCCATCAGCTGACCGCCGCGCAGGCCGCGGCAGTGCTCGATCTGCTGGCCACTCGCAACCGTCTTCCGCCCCGCCAACTGTTCGCCGTCGCGCATGGCGCAAACCACCCCCGCGTCGCGAACACTACGGCGGACGGCCGGTTTCGCAACCGACGCGTCGAAGTGGTCATCTATCCTGAATCCATCGACGGCAACTGAGCGGACTACGCTGCCGAGTGAGGTTCGCTTGGGCGCGTCCATGGCGGCCTGTCCACCCACTCGGCTTGATCGGGCGCCGCTCGTCGGCCCTCTCGCCCGAGCAACCCGAGACAAATTACAATACGTCGTATGATTGCCATCATCGATTATCAAATGGGAAACCTTCGCAGCGTGCAGAAGGGCTTCGAACGCGTCGGGTTCGCGGCGGAGATTACGAGCGATCCTCAGCGTTTGGCGGCCGCGGACAAGGTGGTTTTGCCAGGCGTCGGCGCGTTCGGCGACGCGATGGCCGAACTGCGGACGCGGGGCTTGGTCGAGCCGATCCGCGACATGATCGCGGCTGGCAAACCGTTCTTGGGGATTTGCCTCGGGCTGCAGTTGCTGTTCGACGTCGGTTATGAAGGCGGCGAACATGCGGGATTGGGCGTGTTGCGGGGCAAGGTTGTGCGGTTCGACTTGCCCGTCGGATTCAAGGTGCCGCACATGGGCTGGAACCAGGGCCGTTTTGTCCGCCCCGCACCCGTGCTCGATGGCTTGGCCGACGGCACGCACTTCTACTTCGTCCACTCGTACTATGTCGTCCCCGAGGATCCCGCCTTGGTGGCGATCGAAACGACTTACGGCCATCCGTTCTGCGCGATGGTTTGGCGCGACAATCTGTTTGCTACCCAGTTCCATCCGGAGAAGAGCCAAGCGGATGGACTGAGACTCTTGCGAAACTTCGCCAAGCTGTGATCAAGCTGTGATCAACCTGTGATCAACCTGTGATCAACCTGTGATCAAGCTGTGATCAAGCTGTGATCAAGCTGTGACCGTCTCTTGGGCGGAGTTGTCGGCCCTGATTTGGGGCGGATTGCCAGCATTCGCGACGTGTGGGATAAACTCGAGTCCCGTAAAGCTCACGTTCTGAGGAAGTCATGGATAGTTCGTCGGTTCCGATGCAGATTTGGCCTGCGATCGATCTCCGGGGCGGCAAGTGCGTGCGGCTCCGCCAGGGCGACTACGCCCAAGAAACCGTGTTCGGCGAAGATCCGGTCGCGATGGCGCGACAATGGGTCGCGGGCGGCGCCCGGTGCCTGCATTTAGTCGATTTGGACGGCGCCCGCGACGGCCAACTCACGAACCTGGAAGCGATTCGCGCCATCGTCGAAGCCGTGACCGTTCCCTGTCAACTTGGCGGCGGCGTTCGCGATGAGGAGACGATTCGCCGGTTGCTGGCTCTGGGGCTCACCCGGTTGATCGTGGGCACGAAGGCGTTGCGGGAGCCCGATTGGTTCCGCGAGATGTGCCGCAAGTTTCCGCAAAGCCTCGCCTTGGGAATCGACGCCAAGGGGGGAATGGTGGCGACCGACGGTTGGCTCAAAGTCAGCGAAATGTCCGCGACCAAGCTTGCCCGGCACTTCGACGACGAGGCGCTCTCCGCGATCATCTACACCGATATTTCCCGCGACGGCATGATGGAAGGGCCGAATTTCGCGGCGGTGAAGGAGATGCGCGAGATGGTGACCGTGCCGGTGATCGCCTCGGGTGGCGTCACCTCCGCCAGCGATATCGAACGGCTCCGCCTAATCGGCGTCGCCGGCTGCATCATCGGCCGCAGCCTCTATGAGGGCTCGTTGCGACTCGATGATGCCCTGCGAGCGGCGGGAACTAGCGAGTAGGCGTTGGCGTGCCAACTTGGCCGAATCCCGGCGCACGGTCCGTGGATCGCCGGTTGCGGCATGGCAGTGCAATTTGTCTGATTCGCGCCGCCGTGGTGTGGTGCGGGCACTGCGAACTACTTCTGAGGCGGGCGTTCTTCGGCTTGCGGTTCGGCTTTCAGTTCGGCAGGACCAGCCTTCCCATTCAGTCGCGCGATATCGAGCTTGAGCGTATCGAGTTGACGTTTGAGTTCACCGTGGACTCCCAAGAGTCCAGCGGTCAGCTCCCGCGACTTGAGCACATTGGACAGGCTGGCGATGATCTCGCTATGCTTCAAGTCTTTCTCGCGGAGAACCGCGATTTCTTGTTGCGACTTTTGGCGAAACTCGACGAGCTTCGCTTCGGTGGCGTCCTTCTCCTTCAACGCTCGATCCTTCAAGTCGACCTGTTCGGCGACCGCGAGCTTGCTTTCGTTCTTCACGTTCGAAATCACTCGGGCGTTGAACCACGCGTTCGCCATCCCGCTGGCGAAGGCGATCACCGCGATGACGATCGTCATTCCCATGAACAGTCGCACGGTCCGATGCTGCTGGACCGACGCGGTGGGACCGAGCTTGGAAATGAGCCATCCCACCCAAAAAATGGCCAAAACGCATACGCCGCTGGCCCCGAGGCTCGCGAGCTTCACCAAGGTATCGAGCAACACGGCGGGGGCATCCAGGGCGAGCAAGAGAGTCATGGAGTGCGACCTGAGTAGAGGTGGAATCCCGGAGAAAGAGCCAATTCAACGGCTCCGAAATGGTCGTGGACGGCAGCGAGCCATTGAAGAAGATGAATCCGATGACGCAGACAGCGCTTACTTTCCCATGACGCCCGCGAGGCACACGCGCGCGAGGTCGTCGTAGGGCCCCGTGCGGAAGGACGCGGACGGAGCAAACTCTCGGCGCCGAATCTTCCGGACGACCTCCCAGGCCTGCGCGTCGGCGTCGGCGAGTTGCGCTTCATCCCACGCCGCCGGCGCCACGCCGGTTTTTGAGGTGTCTTTGGGGAGCAGGATGTAGCCCAGCTCGAAGGGGCCATCGAGTCCTTTGGAGCGGGCGAGATGGCGGTAGAGCGGCAGTTGCAAATCGATCCATCCGCGGGTCTTGCTCCAGTGCGTCTTTCTTGGTGGATCGCCCGCGTCGGCGGTCTTGTAGTCCAGCAATTCCCAAGTGCGTCCTGTGGCATTTCGATCGATCCGATCGATTCGCCCCACGAGTTGAAAGGGCTGGCCGTCGACGTCGATCTCGGTCTTCTCCTGCCGCTCGTCGTCCTCGACGTGGGCGATGATCCAGCCTTCGCCAAACCGTTTGGCTTGCCACTGCGCGAACGCTTCTAGCCGCAACCGCAACTGGGCCAGTTGCAGTTGAACGGCTGGCCGGGGGAATGTGCCATACAACGCTTCGCTGCGGCGCCGCAGGCATTCCCCCAGAAACTCGGCGATCCGTTCGGGCGCTTTCCATTCGTCCGCGCGTTTGCCGCCCAGTGCTTGGCGGCCAAAATCTCCGAGCACGGCGTGGGTGAGCGAGCCGAAGGAGCCGCCGTCCAGTTCGGTGGCGGCGTCGTTGAGTTCCTCCAAACGGCCTGCCCGCCGCAGCAGAAATCGCTGTGGACACTCCAGGTAGCTCTTGAAATCGGAGACGCTCAACCGCAGCGGTTCGGCGAACGTGGCGGGGTTCGTTTGGGACAGGATCCAGTCGGCCGCTGGAGCCGCGAACGCCGACTCCGCCAACGTCGGCCGGAACTCGCCGGGCAAGGCGCCGCGGCGCGGGGTGGCGGGTGGCGGATCGAACAGCCGTCGAGCGCGCCGCGCGACGGTCGCTTCGTCGGCGGCGAATAGCAACCGGCTGGGCGGTAGCGGGTCGCCGGCCGCGTTCCGGCGGGCGACGAGCAAATGCAGATCCGGACGAGACGCCGCCAGGACCCAGAGGGCGTAGGCGTCGCGGGCGTAACGACGCGCGTTGTCATCGATTTTCAGCAGCGTTCGCAAGGCGTTCGGCAAGAAGGGATCGGCATTCACCGACTTGGGAATCAAACCGTCGTTGAAGCTGGTCACGATGAGTGCCGGCGCGTCGTCGAGCGCCAATTCGAGCCACCCAACCAACTCGATCGCCTGCGGGTCGATAGGTGGCGGAACCGTATCGAGAGCCACGTCGCGCAGCGCGAACTGGATCGCTTCGGCGGCCGTGGTTCTGGGACGGAGCGACGCGGGCACCTTCTCGAATTCCTCCAACGACTGACGTAGTTGCTGGCACGCCCGCCAAGTGGCCGCGTCGGTCGAGTCCCCCAAACGGAACTCGCGATCGTAAATCCGCGTGAGCACGTCGAACAACGGCGCGGACCAGGCTTCCAGCGGCTGGCGCGAGTCGCTCCCCAACGAAGACAACCAACTTAGCACCGCGTCGCGTGCGCGAAGCAGTTGAGCGACCGCCGCCGGTTCGCCGAGCAAAGGCCCCGGTCCGAGTTGGGATGGGAGGTGTATGGAGTGGTATGTGTCGAGTTCCTGAATCCAACTGGGGCCAACGCCCGTTCGTAGCAGCCAGGCGGAGACGTCGGGATGTCGAAGCAGTTGCGCCCAAGCGGCGAAGGTGGGACGTTCGAGCCATTCGCCGATGGCGGCCAACAGGCGATAGGGAGCCGTTTCGGAGATCGGACGCCCCGCGCCCCAACGCGCGGATTGGCCACACTGCCGCAATTGGCGTTCGACGTCGGCGGCGAGCGGCTCGTCCGCGAACCCGATCGTGATCTCGTCGGCCCGGTAGCGGCCATTCCAACTGGCGATGCGCCGCACGATTGCCTCGGATTGTTCCGTGGGCCCTTCGACCTGATCGAAATGGCGGTCTTCGATCGGGAGGGAAAACACGGCCGGATCGTTCCAGGCGTCGGCCTGCAGGCAGCCATGCGAGTCGAACGCTTTCGCCATGTCCCAGCCGCTGTCGGCCGGAACGAGTACCGTGGTCTGATCGGCGACTTGGTCGAGCATCGCCCGCTGCGTCTTGTTGAGGTCGACGGTGCCGATAAGAACGAGTGGTCCCGGGGCGACGAATTCGCGTCGTCGCACGGCCTCGAGCCGCGCGGTCTGCTGATCCCA
>JBIKVL010000292.1:0-5916 GCA_044356875.1 Pirellulaceae bacterium
GTACCGGGCGGTCCCTTCGGAAGTCAATCCAAGATCAGTCTTCCCAAGTTGAAGACGTTGGACTCGCCGCTGCTCGCGGAAACACTGCTTCGATGCTCATCGGGTTTTGGCGGCATCAAGACGGTCTCGGCCGAGGCTGCGGCCGCGCTGGCGGGGGTTCCCAACAAAGAGGTGAAGTATCCCAACGGCACGGTTCGAGTTCTTCCTCCGTACAATTTGTCTTTTCCAATCCTCGAGGAACTGTCCCCCGAGACGGCTCGGCTGCTGATGACTCGGCCCTGGGGTGCGATCTCGCTGCCGGCTCTGCAGGACGTTTCCCTGGAGACCGTTCACAGTTTGGCGCGGCAAACGTGCCATTTGACGCTAGGAATCACCGCCCTGCCCCCCGAACTTGCCTCCGCATTTGGCGAGATGGCCAGCAATGAGTTCGACCTGGGCGGAGGAACGCTGACTTTTCCTTACCTGACGGAACTTTCGCCCGAGGCCGCCCGGATTCTGGTGGCATCGCTGAACCGCGGCACGGAGATTCCATCGTGGGGAGGACTCAACAAAGCTCCGCAGTTGTTCATCGGAGGCCGTAATCCCCTCCGCCTCTCCTTCAGGGGCAGTTGCCCGCCGCTCACCCCGGAATTGGCGGCGGAACTTGCAAAGTATCGGGGCCGGTTGTCGATCGCCGGCCTGCAAGAACTCTCGCCCCAAGCCGCCGCCGCACTGGTGCCTTTTCGCGGCACGAGGCTCGAGCTGTCCGGGCCGGCAACGGACAGACTGTCACCGGAAACGGCGGCGGCACTCGCCAAGTTCCCAGGCACGCTCGACATTCCACTCACGGCACTCGACTCCGTGCCGTTGGCCGAAAAATACGCTCGACAGTCCTCGCGGACACTGGACGAGCTTGAGTTCATTTCGGCCGAAGCGGTTCCGGCATACGTCCAATACAACGGATTCTTCACGCTGCGGCAGCTCCCTGTGCTCGATTCGCCAACGCTGGCCGCGCGGCTGATTCAAGATTCTACCGGCCAGGTCTTGCCTTCCTTGCGAAGCCTCTCGCCCGCGGCGGCGGAGGTCCTGATCACGAGTCCCCACTCGATTTACTTGGGGCTGACCGTGCTCGTTGATCCCGTAGTCGCTCGGACACTGGCGAAGTCTCGGAAAGGCGTGCAACTGCCGCAACTCCGCGCGGCCACGCCGGAGGTGATCGCGATTCTGAAGGAGAACAAGTCGATCGTAACCCCCGCGCTTGAGTCGTTGTATGTGGCACTGCCGTCCAATGTTCGTCGCGAGGTCGATCGCGAGCCAATAAAGTAGAGGAAGCCGAGGTTGTTCGGTTTTCGCTGCTGCCCTGGCCGCTCGACGGAGTCTGCCAAATGTTCGGCCCGACTTGCCGCCGTACCCTGTTCTTCGCCTTTGCGACTGGATGTTGGATGACCACGGTGGCGCGGTCCGCCCCCCCTGCGCCGACTTCCCATCGACGCCCTGCCCAAGAACTCGTCGCGCAGTTGGGGGACGCGTCTTACAAGCAACGCGAACATGCGAGCCAGGAATTGCTAGAAATCGGCTTGGCTGCGAAAGCGGCCCTGGCCGATGGAATGCGGCATCCCGACTTTGAGATTGCCCTTCGCTGCCGCCGCCTGTGGGACGACGTACGGGTCCTCGCCGGTTGGCAGCGGGTTCGCCCTATGCTCGGGGATTCGCCAGGGGCTCGCGCGTTGTACGACAAGATGTTTCTGGCGGACATCGCTTTCTGGTACGAACTGGCCGAACAGCCAGGAACGCTGGACGGATTGTTTCCCGAGCGGCGAGCGCAGCTTCAGCAGGTACTCCAGCAAGCCCCCGTCTCGCTAGCGATGGTGGAAGGGGCGCTTGCCAACGCTTTTTATTTCGGCGTGCTGGCCAAGCGATCGAAGCCCCAGCAGGAGCTCGAGAGTGTGGACGACCTGCTTCGACTCGGGCTGTGTCGGCAGGCCCTGCGGGACAACGAAGCCCTAAGCGATCTGTGGGATCTATGGGCGAAGGCCACTGGCAGCGATGGCCCGGCCCTGGATCGGCTGCTCAGAGCTCTGCAAAACAAGCAGCCTCAAGCGCGCGGTATCGCGCTCAACTTGCTGGCCGATGAACGTATCCCGGCCGGGCACCGGCAGTACGCATTACTGACCTTGGCGAAGTTCAAGAATCCCGCCGATGAAGAATGGATTCGAAAATGGCTGGACGATCAGTCACCGCTGGACACCCTGTTTTCCCGCGGCGTCGTCATCAAATCGCAGCTACGCGACGTGGCGTTGGCGGCCACGATCTACCGTGCCGGGGAAGATCCCGAGAAGTTCGGTTTCCACTACCTGAAGGCAGACCCCAACACGCTGTACTCCCCATCCTCCTTGGGATTCAAGAACGATGAGGAAAGAACACAGGCGGTAAGGAATTGGACAGCCTTCACCGCCAAACGTGCGGCGAGAACCACAATCGGTGCCAGCCACCTTTCGCCTCGCTAACCAACCGAGCCGCGCCAGCGGCCGGTTCGAGGCGGATTCGGCCCGATGCGTTGACTAAAGCAATCGGTGCCAGGCGCTTTTCGGCTCCGATTGCAGTGGCTGGCAACGATCATCGAATAGGGGCTCTTCCGCACTTTTGGGAAGGCGATCGGTGCCAGCCACCTTTCGCCCTTTCGCCGCGCTCATCCGCCGGTAATCGGGGAATCGGAATCGGCGCCAGGCACTTTCTGCTTTCCTGCGGGAGACATTGACGGAGGCGCGGGCCGCCGGTTGCCAGTCACGCGTCGTATGCTGTGGGCCTGAATTGATGAGGGAGCGGGCGGCGGCGATCGCCGCCGATTTTCAGACACCCTGCCAAGTGTCGCTCGAAACACCCATGGCGTGCGGAATCGGCATCTGTTTCACCTTTGTCGCAAAAGTGCGCGATGACGAGGGCGGGTGGGACTAAGAACGCACTTGCGTCGAGGGCCCGATTTTCGACGCCGAGCAAATCGAATGGTAAACCAAAAACCATTTTGGTGCCAGCCACTCTTCACGTGCCAAAGATTCGGTGCGAGCCACTCCGGCCTATTCCAGCCACTCCGGCCTATTTTGGATGGGACTGGCAGGTCCGTTCGTGTCGAAGACTCATTGATAACGTGGTACGCCGACAAATTAGCTCGTTTAGGACTGTCTACACGCCGAAGAAGCGGCCGATGGCCCGGCGGGACGAGTAAGATGCTCGATGGTAATTGGATGGCACTTGGCGGTCTGAACCAAGAGATGATGATCCTTGTCCGCAGCCAAATAACAGATTCTGGCCCGTTTCCGACGGCACGTTCGCTGTGTGCCTACTGAAACGAGTCTAGGTAGGTGATGAGCGGTCGCGCCATATCACGTCGGCGCTAGGGACGAATTGCGCGGAGAGTATATCGGAGTGATTAATCGGCAAATAATAATGCAAAATGCCTTAGCTGACCACCTCCTCCATTCTTCGGGAATGATGGAGCCATTTTCGTCCGATTCGAAGTGCCTCGGATTCCATCGCCGCGACACTTCCTAGCGCGACTCCACCCAGTTCTCCCATTTCGCGTATCAAAGCGATGAATCCGTCAGCCTTGATTCCGAGCCGGGCAAGCATTGGCGGTTCGCACTCGGGAATCGAGCCTGGCTTGTCTGGCACTATCCGCCGTCCCGTCCAATCCAAGAGTTCAAGGTATTCGTTGAGCGTCATCGACATAAATCCCTTGTTCGATGCCCGAGTCGATGGAAAGGCCAACCTCGCCGATAAATCATCCGGATCGGACCGAAGTCCCGCCTCGCCCCGAGCATCCAGCCAATGGATGCCTGGACTACCTGTGGGTATTGGTTTGGCTGAATCTGGCGTTTGTCTTTGGGCCTTGGACTTATGATGTTTTAACGGGACATTCAATTTTGGAACTTTTACTCTTTTGCGTTCGGCGCGATTCACCACCAAGTCGGGTGGCGAACAGTCCGGCTCTATCGATTTGCCGTCGCCCGCATCATGCGAATCGGATCCTTCCCCCGTTAGTTCTGCCTCCGTAAGTTCATGAAAATCGAGAAAATGGCTGTCTGTTGAGTCAACAATTGAGTGGGGCGATTCAGGCGACTGGGCCGTGACAGATCGGTAGGCGTTATCGATAAACGTACCAGCTCGAGCAATCGCTTGAGTAGCATTCTTTCTCCCCTCATGCCATGGTCGTGGTCGTTTCGCGATAGCGGACGAAGAGCTTACGATCTGTTTTGCGGAAGTTCCAACTAACGACGAGTCAATGAGGTCGCCACATGTGGGCATCGCATCGGCACCTTGCTGTTGTTCCGAATGAGTGCGTTCAACCTCATTCATCACCTCGGCGGCCTTATCTTCCATAGACTCCATTCTGAAGTCAGCGTTGCCGTGTATCATTAAATGTTGCAATCGTTTGAGCGATCCGTCGCAGGCATTGGCGGCATTCTTCCTGAACTCTTCCATCGCCTCCCATGCGATGGGGCCGGCTTCCGGAAAACTCGTTTGTAGGTGGGTTTTCATCCGCTTTTCAGCTTCCAGTGTCAATGGGGCGAGAAACGCATCGGCCGAATTGGGATCCGCCGCTAAAACATCAAGGGAGAGGCCGTTCAGCGAGGTCAACATTTCTCCGGTACAGCCGATGCGCAGCGCCCTTGCGAGTCGCTCGCCACGACTGACGATCCTGTCGTTCACCGAGGTGAAGATCGCCTGTTCTGGGGTCTTGGCGAGTGCTGCCCGGATTGGATTCAGATCGACATACAACGAGCAGGCGATGATACTGGCCTCGTCCAGCAATCTCTTTGATTTGAATCGCCCCTCGAAAAAATGTCCTTTCCGTCCAGCTTCGGCGTTCGCACGACGGGCGATTCTCGCGTTGAAAAGCTGCATCAACCAAGTGATGTTGGTCAGTCGGCCACGAAGTTCGCCGATGACGTCGGGATCGTCAATCCAGGTTTTTAGATAGTTCAAATCCGGTTCCACCGCCCGCCCATCGGTCCCACGGATTTCCGGACACAATTTCCACCAACGCTTCGCGACCTCGATATTGTCATATCCAACGACCAAGTCTGGACGGTTCCGCAGAATCATGTGGTAATGATTGTCCATGAAGCAATAGGACATGATGTCGAGCGCGAAGCCGGCGGCTAACTCTTCGAGCATCTCAGTCATCCAGATTTTTCGATTCGAACAGTCTTCGCCGCTCAATGGATCTCGGCCGCACAGAGTCATTTGTTGCACGCAGCGGTTGAAGCAGTGGAATACTCCGATTTCATCGGCGGGCATGGCGACGGTTCGGTTGGTCCTTGGCATTGGTTGACTCCTTGTCTTTAGGCGCCGAGTTGCTGGAACTGGATAGCCGTTGCCGGCGAGCCATCTCGACGATGGCCCAATGGATCAATCGCGAAACGGAGCCCAAAACTGACAGGCCTGAAGAAAAATCGCGAAAAAAGCCCAAAAAATTCAAATTCGCGAGCCGCCTGTGCCACAGGCTACCTGCGTCGATCGGGTTGCTGTCGGGCGCACGTCGTATGGCGAACAATGCGATCGGTGCCAGCCACTATTCCCGGCCCACTCTTCCCGGCTTTCGGCGATGGCGGTGGCGAAGTCGGCTCCAAAGCGGATGGGATGCTGACAATGCATTGTGTGGCCAAGCACCACCAGCGGAACTGCGGACCACGGAGTGGTCCGCGACTTTGGCGCCGCCTTCATGGACATCGTTTGGTTCGGCTCAAGAACCGCCAAGGCGATCGGGATCGGTGCCAGCCACCTTTCGCCGCCGATCGGTGCCAGCCACCTTTCGCTGTGCCAGCCACCTTTCGCTTCTCTTCCCGGCTTTCGGCGATGGCGGTGGCGAAGTCGGCTCCGAAGCGGATGGGCCAAAGTCGTGGACCACTCCGTGGTCCAACGGTCAGCGCATCGGAT
>JBIKVL010000293.1:0-5908 GCA_044356875.1 Pirellulaceae bacterium
GAGCAGTTCCTTCAGCACGTTCTGGTCGCGAGACAGAATGCTCAGCACCATTACATCGGTATCTTCGACGTAGGACTTGGGGTTGTGACTGATGCCGCGTCGCCCCAGGTAATCGGGGAGTGGGTCTTTGAAGACTTCGGGAGCACGGTAGTAATCGAAGTATTCGCGGAAGAATCCCAGCACCAGCGGCTTGCTGAGTTTTGGATCGTCGAGGATGCGACGGACGCTCGCCGCGACCTCCTCGCGTGTCGTCAGCTTGCCTTCGGCGGCGGCCGACAACAGGCCGAGGTCGCGCTTCGTTGACAAAGCCAGGCTGATCGCCATCGCCGTCTCGCGCGGCGAGAGCGAGCGAACGCCCGGAAGCACCTCAGGCCCGAATCCGACTTCGAACCGCAAAATCGCCTCCGGCGTCATCAGCGGGGCCATCAGTGCCGTCTTGCCGGCAATCGAGCAATCCCCGTCGGCGGCGATGGCGTCGTAGAGTGCGACCACGCTCGCCAATTCTTGCTCGCTTGGCTGGCGGGCCACGGCGGTCTGGTATTGCTGCCGAATCGCCTTTTCCAATTCCTCGCGAGTCGCCTTCACCTGCGGGTGCAGCAGCGGGGCGAAAACGCCATTGCCTTGGCGCACGCGCTCGCCCGCCTTGAGGTGCTCTTGCTCCGCGGCGGTGGCCCTTTTCATGCGTTCGGCGTTTGGCCAGAGGTTTTCCTTGGCGGCGGCCGGATTGTCGTTCACGTTCACCAGTTGATGGAGGCGGGTTTGGCCGGCGACGATCAACTCGGCATTCGTGAGCAGCAGGCCGGAGGTGCCTTCATCGGGCGAGTAGAGGGCGGAGAAATCCTTGAAGCCGGCCTCCTGAATCACGCCGAACGGCTGTTGCAGGCCATTGGTCTGGGAGTTGAACTCGCCGGTCCATTTGTTGTAGGCGGATGGCGAAAGCCGCCACAGTCGCGGCGGCGGCGGCACACTCGGCCCGCGCGGTCCGCCGAAGAGAATCGCGTTCGGGAGCCGGTTGCCGTCGATCGGTTTTTCCTTGACGGCATACGGAACGGGCGGCGTGCTGAGCGGCGAGTCGAGTCTTGCTTGGATCCAGGAAACGACCTTGTCCACATCGTCGGCCTTCGGTCGCGCTTCGGACGGCGGCGGCATGTCGCCTGCGCGGAGCCGCTCGAAGATCGAGGCGAATGCTACCCGGCCAACGACATTGTCCTTCGCCAAACTGTCGAGTGCGAATTCGCCTTTCCGCTCGCCGCCATCGTGGCAGTCGGCACAGTGCGACGAGAGAAACGACCGCACGGCTTTTTCATCGGCGACGACGCCTTGGCGGACGGCCAGCGCGTGGAACTTTGCGGGAATCGCCACTTTGGGGTTAGCGGTTAGCGCCTTGGTCCCCTCGGCGGAAATGGTTTTCAGACCAGCCAAGGAGACCACTCCTTTGCGCTGTGCGAGCGACTTCGCCACCGGGTCGTCGAGCGTCTGCAAACCGTCCAGAATCAGCCAGTCCCCCTTGTACCCGGCGAGTGCCTGGGCCGCGCCGCTGGAAAGCGTTGTCAGTCCACGGAGCGAGAGCCTCCTCTCATGCTGAGCCAACGCTGCCGCAGCTTCGTCCGGCAGTTCCTTCAGTCCGTTGAGCGACAGCGTGCCGCCCTGGTGTTTCGCCAGCGCCGCCGCGACCTCCTCGGTCAGCGTCGTCAGTCCGTCAAGCCCGATGTTGCCCTCTCGCTGGGCAAGAGTCTGGGCCACCTCGACCGAAATCGTCTTCACCGCCGGAAGTTTCCCATCCCATCTCCGTGACGCCGCCAATGCCGTGGCGACTTTCCCCGAGAGAGTCGTCAACGCGGGGAGTTCGCCGCTCCACTTGGACCACGCCGCCAAGATCATGGCGCTGTCGTCGGAGAGACTGGTCAAACCGTGGAGATGAACGATGGGCCGGGCATAGCCTGGAGCCTTATGCTCGGCCAGCGCCTTGAGCGTTTCATCGGAGATCGTCGTCAGCCCGTTGAGATACAGATCGCCTTCTCGCTGGCAGATCGCTTTCGCCGCGATCGGAGTGAGGGACTTTAGGCCATTAAGGTACAGGTTGCCGCGGCTGTCTTTGCCACCGATGGCCAGGGCAATCTCGTCGGGCAGCAACGTGAGGCCATCAAGATTGAGCGTGCGATGGAATTGTCCTGGGATGGGTCCAGCGATCGCCTTCGCACTCTCGACGGTGAGTGACGTCAATCGCGGCAGATTGCCTCCCAGTTTTCCTTGCAGTGCCTTGGCTGCGTTGTCCGAGAGCGTGGTCAGCTCCGGCATCGACAGCCCGTGCTGACGTTTCGCCAACGCCTGGGCCACTTCGACCGAAACGGTCTTGAACCCCGGCAAATCGCCCTGCCAGTTGTGAGGATGGGATTCCGCCAAGGCCGCCGCCGCCTCGGGCGACAGTGTGGTCAGGCCCTCCAGGACTATCTGATAGGTCGGACCTCCCCCTTTACGCGCCGCGAATGCTTTGGCCGCTTCGGCGGACAACCTCGTCAGCCCATTTAGAATCAACCGACCACCGGAGTGTTTTGCTAACGCTCGCGCCGATTCGTCCGAGATCGCGGTCAGTCCGTTGAGCGCCAACTCGCCTCGATGCGCGGCGAGCGCGGTGGCTGTTCCATCGGTCACTCTGGCAAGACCATTCAGATGCAGCACTCCTTTGTGTTGCCCCAATCCGGAGGCGGCTTCGTCCGAAATCTGCTTCAAGCCGTTGAGAGATAGCCACCCATCGAGCTTCGCCAATTCCTTTGCTACCTCGGGCGAAAGCGTCTTCAGCCCATCGAGCGCCAGCCGCCCCGACTTGTCTTGAGCCAGCTTTTGGGCTTGTTCAATTGTGAGTTGTTGGAACTGCTCCGTGTCATTCGCACGAAGGGTCCTCACGCAAATCACACCCAAGCAGAACAAACAGAACAAGTTGAACAGCAGGTTTCGCATAGGTGGAGCAATTTCTTCGCGAGCATGGGCCGTTGACTGCCCAACTACAGGTACTGGCATGCTCCCGGAACAGCGACTTACGGGTCGAGTTAGTGTTGTCACGCGGATGTCAACAAATAAATCAACACCTGGCCCGCCCGGTCGGCGGCGGCGAGTTGGCGGCCGTCGGGCGATATCGAAATGGCAGCGATCCAGACGCCGCGATCTGCGAACTTGCCGAAATCGCGCACGAGCTTTCCGTCTTCGAGATTCCAAATCTTGATCTGTTGGTCCCGGCCGCACGAGAACAGGTGCTGGCCATCGGGATGGAAGGCCAGGTCAGTTGTGCCCACCGGATGACCGGCCAACTCGCGGATCTTTTTGCCGGTCGCCGGATCAATGAGCATGATCTTGCCTTGGTCTTTTTCGGTCTGCACATTGCCGTGAGCGGCCGCCAGCCATCTGCTATCGGGCGAATAGACGACGGCGGACATCCCTTGCGGGATCTCTTTGCTCAAGTCGAGAATCGATTGACCAGACTCGGCATCCCAGAGGTGGAAGTGTGGAACGAACGCTTCCAGCCCTTGTTTGAACCGGATGAACGGAGTGTGCTGGGAAGCGGCCACCATCTTTCCGTCGGGCGAAATACCCAGACTGCTAATCCATTGCGTCGCCCGCCAACGCCGCAACTCTTTGCCCGCGGGCAGATCCCAGAGGATGATGACACCCTGGTCATCGCCCGTCACGAGCGTCTTGCCGTCGGGAGTTTGCGCCAGGCCCAGCACCCATTCCGCGTGATTGGTCAGGTCGCGAACCGGTTTCTGAACGATGACTTTCACTTCAACGGGTGCAGGCGGCGGGGGAACCTTTTCGACCTTCTCGGTGACCCCTTTGGGAAGAAAACCGTCGTTGAGCACCACGCTGCCCGGTTCGCCTTGATCGCTGAGCGCATCCCAATACTTGACGGTGTGATCGCTGCTGGCCGAAATCAATGTTTTGCCGTCGGGCGTAATCAGAATGCGATTGATCTCGTTGGTGTGGCCGACCAAACGCCGCACGGGATCGGGCGTTTTCCCATCGGGCACGGCGAGATTCCAAATAAGGATATCGCCCTTCTTATTCGACGCCGCAACCTTGTCGTTTCCGATGAACGCGAGCGAAGTGATGTAGGCCGAATTCCAAGGCAGCGTGTGGAGCACTTTGGCGCTGGCGAAGGTATTATCCACGATGATCTCGTTCAAAAGATGCGTCTAAGTTTTTCTAACTAAGCAGTTCCGGGATCGGCTTTGACCCTTCGGGCGTCGCCCAAATGGGACGTGCGCCGAGGTAATGCAAGGCGCGGTGGTCGACCCCCATCGTCTTGTAAATTGTGGCGAAGTAGGCACCCTCATCGACCGGCTTGTCCTCGACTTCGAAACCGTCCTGATTGCTCGCGCCGTAGGTCTGGCCGCCCTTGATGCCGCCGCCCGCGAGCACCACGGTCCAGGCTCGGCCGAAGTGGTCGCGCCCACCCTGACCGTTGATCGCCGGCGTACGGCCGAATTCGCTCGTCCATACGACCAGCGTATCCTGGAGCAATCCGCGGTCCTGAAGGTCCTGCAGCATGGACGCCCACGCGGGATCGAGCACGCTCATGTTGGCCTTGTGAGTCGGGAAATTGTCGTTGTGGCTGTCCCAGCCATCCTGGCCGATCTCGATGAAAGGCACGCCCGCTTCGACGAGCTTCACGGCCGTGAAACAGCCGCGGCCGAACTGCGTGTTGCCGTAACGTTCGCGGGCCTTGGTCCATTCGTCGGCCACATCGAAGGTCTTGCGTGCTCGCATCAGCCGGATCGTCCGCAACTCGGCCGCGCGGTGCGAAGCGAAGGGACGAGCCAGATGTTCCCTGGCATGCTGCTCTTCCATGAACTTCAGCAGTTCGCTGCGCCGGTCCTGCACTTCCTGCGGCACGCTTGGGTTGGCAAACGACGGCAAGGTGCCATCCGTAGCGACGGAGAAAGGTTCGTACTGCGGTCCCAGATATCCCGCCCCAGCCGAACAGGCGAGGACGCCCATCTTGATGAAACTCGGCAGATCGCTCTCGGGGTTTTCGCAATACTTGGCGATCATCGCCCCGATTTCCGCATGCGGGAGTTTTTCGCTCGATGGATAGCACGTGTGCATGTGGTAACCGCCGATCCCGTGATCGACCGACTTCGTCTTCATGCTGCGAATGATGGCCAGTTTGTCGGAGTGCTGGGCCATCTTCGGCAGGTATTCACAGACTTCGATTCCGCTAACGTTAGTCTTGATCGGCCGGAACGGCCCAGCGGTCGGACGTCCGGGTTTCATGTCAAACGTGTCGGCCTGACTCGCTCCCCCTTCCATGTAAAGCATGATGCAGCGTTTGCCGGTTCGCTTGGCTTCGGCGGCGATCGTCTGCGAGTGGAAGAGTGCGCCCCAATTCGCGACGGCCAGGCCGCCGGCGGTGGTCAGCAGGCCCTTGAGCAAATCGCGACGTCCGAGGTGCTGCTGCCGGTTGCACGTTGCGGGTGGCAAGTTCGTATTCATAAATTCTCCCACTTCAATTGGGCTTGTTGAGATCGTTGGAACTCGTACGGCTAACGGTTGAAACGAAATTCCGAGCACGTCACAAGCACCCATATCGCCTCTTCGAGTCGCTGCGCGGCGACCTTCGGATCCTTGGTGTCCACGTTCAAATAACTCACGAAACGGTCCCGTTCCTCAGACGTTGGCGTCCGGATCAGGACCGACAAAAACATCTGGTCGACTTTGGCCTCCCAGCCGTCAGTGCTCTTGAGCAACCGGTCCGGCAGGTTGTCCTTGTTCGGGCGGCACAACCCTCGGAACGTGTCGCCGTTGTGCAGGAACAAGTGCTCGGACAGGCTTCCCTGGAATGTTCCCTGACCGTCGGTGGGCTGGCCGAGATACTGCAACATGTCTTTGCTCGGCACGCTCTTGAGCGCCGCAT
>JBIKVL010000294.1:0-5900 GCA_044356875.1 Pirellulaceae bacterium
CCGACCAGCGCTGCGAAACCGCCGCCGCCAGCCGCGTTCGCGTCCCTTCGTCGGTAATGTCGCCGACAACCGCGAACGCCTCGCCGCCCGTCGCCGCGATTTCCGCAACCAGCGCCCCGAGCCGCTCCTCGCGCCGCGCGGAAACGATCAGCCGTGCGCCGGCCGCCGCCAACTGCCTGGCGATGGCCAACCCAATGCCGCTCGATGCGCCCGTCACCACACAACGCAACCCGTGAATCTCGCGGACCGCCATGAAGAACGCCCGAATCACTAGTTCCTGGTTGTCAGTTGTCAGTTGTCAGTGAGGAGATGTCAGCGATTCGCGATTCCCTACTGGCCATCCACTAACCACTAACCACTAACCACTAGCAACTACCCATCAGCCGCCCGCGACGCGTTTGGGGATGGTGAACGAGTAGAGCAAGGTGACGGCGCCGCCGCCGAACATGGCCCACGGAGCCCATTCGG
Organism: Pirellulaceae bacterium; assembly: GCA_044356875.1. GTDB lineage: Bacteria > Planctomycetota > Planctomycetia > Pirellulales > Pirellulaceae > CAIXSC01. Next base: position 469 of record JBIKVL010000294.1, read on the forward strand.
GCGTTTCGAAGACTCGCGGAGGCTCGGCGACGACTTGTCCCCAGGCGTTGGTTTTGGGTGGCGGGCCAGCAAGCGTCACTTTTTCCACGACGAGGCATTCCGCGCCCATGACAAGCAGCATCACCCCGCAGGCGATAAACAGCGCTCGAAACATCGCCCAACCCTCCAGCTCGCGACCTACCGCCGACTTCCCAACCGAACGCGTTGGGAGACCCGATTGCTCCACTGCGTGAAGCGTACGTCGCGGCGGTTCACCGTCAGCCGTTCCGCGCGGCGAGAAGGGCGGCCGGGCGGCGAATTGGTTTCGGTGGTGGCGGTTGTAGGGATCGCAGCGGCCTAGTTGCGTTTCAGACCGAACGACGTGTAGTGAAAGCCCGTCTCGTCGCTCGTCATCATTCCGCCGGCCGGCGCAAGGTACCGGGCCAGCACGGCGAACGGCGGCAGCGGGTTGTCCTTCATCGCCTGTTCGACCGAGCGGAAGAAGTCGTTGTTCGCGGCTTGTCGTCCGAGCATTTGCCGCACGTCGTCGCCTTGCGCGAGGTCGTACAGCATTCGCATCCCTTCCTCGGGCCGATTGAACGTGAGCATCCCCGGTTTCACGCCGCCTGCCTGCCGCGATACTTTGCTCGCGATCAACTTGAAGTCGAGCGCCGCGGCGAGCGACTTCTCGGAATCGCTCTCGGCCACCACGCATTGCTTGAGGAATGGCACGGAGTCGGTGAGCACGAGGTAATCGCCCAGGATCGCGACACACGGCTCGGGCACCCGCAGTTGCAACTCCACGCGCGGCCCACGTGGGCCAGGAGCGTCATTTCCGGGGTTGTCACCGGGGTTGTCACCGCCGTTGTCGCCGGCCCGTGGCCCGAAACGGTTCGGTCCGCGACCCGGTCCGCCGGCTCCTTGAGGCACTTTGATCCGTTGGAACCGCTGGCCACCAAACGTTTCCGACTCGAAGCGGTCCGCGTATTTGGCGGTGATTTTCTCGAGCGTGCCGCGGAAGGCGGCGGCGTCTTTCAGCTTGATCGCCACGAGCTGCGTTTGGCCGTTGATCCGCGCGGGCTTTTCAACCCAGGTGAGGTAGGTCACACGACCTTCCATGGCGGCCAAGAGCTCGGTTTCGAAGTCCACGCCCAGCGGCTCGCCGACCCGGCGCTTCATCAGATCCGCGGTCGTGCCTTCGGTCCGGAAGCTGTCGACCAACTGCTGGACCTCGCGATAGCTCGTTTCAAAGTCCCAATTCAGAGTCATGTAGCTGGCCACGTCGCTGGGCACCCAAGGCTCGGGTGTCGAGTCGCCGCCACTGAGCGTCAACGCCTTCAACACGCCGCCACGAGGGTTGTCGAGCAGCACATGGATGTGCTGGATCATGTCGAACTCGCCGGCGCCGAAGATCAAGCTGCCGCCCATGCCCTGCAGCCCATCGAGCCCGATCGCGGGCAGGATCGCGAGTCCCGTTTGAGCGGCGAAATTGCCGCGGGCCGCGACCCGCGCCAGCTCGATCGGATCGACATACCACGTGAACTGGGGACGTTCGTCCCGAGCCCCGCCACAACGGCTCATGATCGCCGTGAACTTGCGGTTGTCCGCCAGCGATGTCCAATCCGCCGGCGTTTTGCCGTTCCACACGGCGAGCGCGTTGCGGGCGACATCGGTATTGGAAGCGAACAACATCACGCCATCCTTGAACGCGTAGCAAACGCCCGGCTGGTTGCCCACCGGCGACCAGATGTTCAGCAGCGTGTCGCCCTGGGCTTCCGTGGTTTTGGTCGATCCCAGCCGCTCCATCTCTTGGGCGCCGCGATCCACAAGCTGCTGGACCGACGCGATCTGATCGCCCGCTTCCAGCAAAATCACCAACGCGGGCACGCCAGCCGGCGGCGCCACCACGGCGATACACAGCTCTCCCTGGGGAATGGCGAGGATTTTGTCGAGCGACAGGCCGACTTGATCCTGCACTTGGCCGAACGCGTTGGCGACCGTGCCGTAAAGTTGCGTGGCCAATGGCTTGACCTGCTCGTCTTCCAGCATCCGGCCCATCGAGCCTTCACGGAATTTCGCGACGAACTCCCGCGAATCCGGGACCCGCAGGAGCGCCAATGTGCTCTCGGGAAGCAGCTGCGGACCCGACGGACGTTCGGCCCGAGCATACCCGGTTCCAACCACGCCTATCAGCGAAATAAGCAGCGCGAAGATCAGCGGGCGAACGACCGGCCCCTGCGCGAACCACCGCGAGCGGCCAATCAGCGTCCGTCCGTTTCGAGAGCTGTTCCCGCCCATTGCATCCCGGCCTGTTGAAGACGTGTTCAAACGAATACCCTTTCGCGTAACCAGACCCAATCGAGTCGCACAACCAGTTCGTCCGTTACTACCCGCATTCGTCTTCCGGGGTTTCATTCTTCTTCGAACGGTTCGCTTGCCGCAGGCGGCGGAAATGACGACACTACGGATGTTGAGGAATATCCCAATCAAAAAATCGTCTTGCGCGATGTCGGACAGCGAGCGTCCCATGAAGATGACAATCCGGGCTGCGTCCTTCCGTGTTCTCGTCGGTTGCCTCGCGACGTTCTCCGTCGCGGCTAGCGTTTCGATCCTCTCGCCGACACAGGCCCTCGCCCAGTTCGGCGGACTCGGTTCGAACACGGGCGGCGGACAAACCAGCGCGGCCGGCGGCGGCAATACGCTTTCGGGCAGCAGCATGGCGAATTCCATCAGCAACATGAACGCCAACCGCGGCATGAGCGCTCAAAATCTTCGCGGTTTCGGCGGCGCGAACGCTTTCCGGTCGGCCATCGGCGCTGACACCGTCGGCCAGCAGGGAGGCATGGGCGGGCTCGGCGGATTGGGTAGCGGAATGATGGGCATGGGCGGGCTGGGTGGAATGGGCGGCATGGGAATGGGGCGCATGGGCGCCTTTGGCAACATGTTCGGCAACCAGTTCGGCATGAACCAAGGCATGAATCAGAACAGTGGCGCCAGCAAACTGCGGATTCCCACGAGAATCGGATTCTCGGCGCCGTCGACGTCGGCCGTGGCCACCACGCGGTCGCAAAAGTTCGCCGCGCGGATCCCGAAGATTCCAAGCTTCAAAGGCGTGTCGGGCCTGAGTGTGCAGATGGCCGGCGAAACGGCGGTGATTCGCGGAACCGTTCAGTCCGAAGAGCAGAGGGAACTGGTCGAGCGGCTCGCGAAACTCGAACCCGGCATCTCCGACGTGCAGAACGAATTGCAGGTTGTCCCGCCCGCCGAAGCGAACACGCCGTCGGCGGGAACGGGCAGTGCGTCCGAGGAACTTCCCTCGCCGCGTCTGCCGTGATTCGCGGTTGTAATTCGCGGTTATGATTCGCAGTCGTGATTCGCGGCCGCCGCGTTCAATGCGGTTAGCGATTCAGTTCAATTCGCTTCGTCCCGCTTTGAAAACCGCGAGACGGCGCTCTTCCGCCGACAACGCGATGGTCGAGAGCGTTGTGACCATCAGTCGTCCGCCGATGGTGGCCCATCTGTCGGGTGCTGGGTTCGCGGGACTCCAGCTTCCCGCCTTGCACCCCTCGCGTTTTTGCGTTCGGACCAACTGGGTGCTGAGGGCCGTTTGCCACGCGATCCGCTCGGCGTTGGCGTTCGAGCGATCGATCGCCTGAGCGGCGAAGAACCACTGATAGCAATCGCGTTGCGGACCGATGTCCGGCTTCGCGCTCGCGACCGCTTCGAGGCCTTTGACGACCGACTTGTCGTCCGGCGCGGCCCCGAGCAACTGTTTCGACAGAGTACCGACGGCGGCGAGTGCCGCGCCGGGGTTCGCCTTGTTGGCCGGAACATAGGCGTAGAACTCGCTGTTGGGGCCGAAGTTGACCGAGTTCAGGTATCCGCGAGCGGCTTCCAGAGTTGCGGCTTCGAGTTTGAGGCGCGCCTGCTGCCCGCTTCGCAACGCCAGCAACTGCCAGCCGAACACCGAAGTGTCGCCGGGCATCCCGGGCTGATAGCGCCAACCGCCGCCGTTCTTGTCTTGAGCGCGGACGATGAAATCGATCGCCCGCTGCGCCGGCTTTTCCAATCGCTCGTCGCGACTTCCGTAATAGGCTTCGCACAGTGCCAGCGAGGCGATCCCGTGGTTGTACATGCTCCCTCCCGGCGCGAAGAGCCGCCCGTCGTCGGCTTGCTGCCGTACGAGCCATTCGACTCCGCGATCGAGCGAGCGTCGATGAGGTCCTTCCACCCCGGGTGCGTGGCCAGCGGCCATCAACGCCAGTAGAGCTAAGCCGGTCGAGGCGGTGTCCCCCTTGGCGTTTCCCTCCCCATCGCAAGCCCCGGCGCCATCGGCTTGTTTGTCGGGGCAACCGGCGCCATGCGAGAAACGCCAGCCACCGTCCGCTTGTTGATGACGCACGAGCCATCCAACCGCCAACGCCACCGCCTTGCGACGAGCCTCTCCGGGCAATTCGAATTCCGGTTTGCAGTCTTCCGAATTCGGAGTCGTTTCGGGAAAAGCGATGAAACTCTGACGCCTGCGATCCAGCCTGTTCGCCGATCCACGTTCGGCCCACACGGTGGAAGGTTGGGAAATCGTCGCTAGCGACAGGGCGCCGGCGAGCGCGACGGCGGCCGACACGCCGACAAACCGGCAACGGCGCAACCAGCGCGTCCCGTACCCAAGCTGTTTTCTATCCGCAAGCAACACGGCGACTCTCCTCGAGAGATGACTGGAATGATGTCCGATGCCTAGCGTTTCCGCCGCGCGTTGATTCATGGTCATTCGGCCGCTCCCTTGCCGCCGCGGCGCGATTTGCGTTTCGCCTCGGCGATCATGCGTTCAAGCCGTTCGAGTTCCGCCGCGCTGGTTCGACGCTGGCCGAGCGCATGGGCAAGGTATTCGTCGAGCGCCCCGTCGAAGACGCGTTCGAGGAAGCCGCGGGCGAGCGTGCGGAACGTCGCCGTCCGTTCGACCAACGCGAAGTAGGTGTAGGCCTTGCCGGCCGACTCGTGGGCGACGAGCCCTTTTTGCTCCATGACCTGCAGCAAGCTGAGCACGGTCGTGTAGGCGAGACGCGCTTCGCGGTCGCGCATCCGCTCCCAAATTTCCCGCACGGTAGCGCGTTCCTGTTCCCAGAGGATCTTGAGCGCTTCGAGTTCGCGATCGCTCGGCACCACCCCGGTCATACGCCGCTCCTACTGCCTGTCCAGTACTAGACGACCCGCATGCTACTGGGTGTCCAGTAGGTTTGCAAGCGGAAAACATGGCGCCGACCGCCATACTCATCAGCCGAGCCGCGCGAGCGGCCGGTTCTAGGCGGACTCGGCCTGAACCGAGCGAATACCGGCCGCTTGCGCCGGGCCGGCTGATGAACCGGCGGCGCATCCATCAGCCGGACCGCGCGAGCGGCCGGTTCTAGGCGGACTCGGCCTGAACCGAGCGAAAACCGGCGGCTTGCGCCGGGCCG
>JBIKVL010000295.1:0-5886 GCA_044356875.1 Pirellulaceae bacterium
GTTCCAGCCGCAATTATTTGCACACGAAATCGCTGATGTACCGGGACTCGGGCGCCTGGGACGCGTTGATGGGGAAGCTTTCGCGGGCCGTCACTTTGTATCTGAACGCGCAAATCGACGCGGGCGCACAGTGCGTCCAGCTGTTCGATTCGTGGGTCGGATGTTTGTCGCCCGCGGATTACCAGCGATTCGTTCTGCCTTACATGCAGCGGATTATCGGCGGTTTGCGTCCCGGAGTTCCGGTGATCAACTTTGGAACGGGCAATCCGGCCTTGCTACCATTGCTCGCCGCCGGCGGCAGTTCGGTCGTCGGCATCGATTGGCGAGTGCCGCTGGACGAAGCGTGGCGGACAGTAGGTTACGACAAAGCGGTGCAGGGGAATCTCGATCCGGCGATCCTACATGCGCCGATTCCTTATATCCGCGAGCGGGTCCAGGAGGTCTTGCGGCAAGCGGGCGGCCGTCCGGGCCACATTTTCAATTTGGGACATGGCATCCTGCCGACGACTCCTGTCGATCACGCGATCGCCACGGTCGACGCCGTCCACGAGTTGAGCCGCCATGTTTGAGCGGCGGTCGCTACGCTGGCCGATCACGCTCGGCGTAACGATGATCCTGCTGCTGGTGGCGCTCACCATCGGCTGGGTGCTGTTGGCGATTTCGGGCGCGGTGAAAGACCAAGTGTTGGCGCCCGTTTACTGGACGGCGCTCACGATTGGCTCGATGTTCTTCTCGCTGGTGTTGACCGGGGTTGTGTTATATCTGGTGCTGGTGGTGAAGGAGATTCGCCTGAGCCAGCGGCAATCGAACTTTGTGGATAGCGTCACGCACGAATTGAAGTCGCCGCTCGCGTCCTTGAAGCTGTATTTGCAAACTTTGACGCGCTATCCGGTGGGCGAGGCGCAGGCAGCGGACTTTCATCGGTCGATGCTGGAGGACGTCGAGCGGCTCGACCAGCTTATCAATCAACTGCTGGACGCGGCGCGGCTGGAACGCCGTCCGGCCGCCAAAGAGGAAGAGGATGTCGAATTGGCGGCGTTGCTGCGCGAATGCGCGGACGCGGTGCGGTTGCGCTATCGGATCGCGGAGGAGTCGTTCGAGTTGTCGTTGGCGCCGGTGATTGTGCGGGCGCGACGGGTCGACTTGGACATGATCTTCCGCAACTTGATCGACAACGCGGCGAAGTACGCGAACGACGAGGATCCACGGGTCGAGATCTCTTGCCGGCCCGTGGCCGCTGGCATGGTCGAGGTGCGGGTGTCGGACAATGGCCGAGGCATACCGCTGGCGGCGCGGCGGATGATTTTTGGCCGGTTCGTGCGGCTCGGCTCGGAATTGGAACGCGACAAGCCCGGCACGGGCCTTGGGCTATACATCGTCGGGACGCTCGTGAGGCGGCTCAAAGGCCGCGTCCGCGTCCGCGACCGCCAACCGGCCCCCGGCACGCTGTTCGAGGTCCACGTGCCCGGCATCGCGGCCACCGAAGACTCCCCCGAGTCCGACTGACGCGCATCGATTGGCTTGCAGTCTTGAGCGGAGCGGCGGGCGTCCTCGTTTACCGCCAAGCCGAAGGCGCAGGCTCGGCCGCAAAGCGAGAACGCGGCCTCGGAGCGGATTCGCTCTTTACTACTGTGTTGGCTGGGTGATTTCGTGGAATCGTCTGGGAGACTCTCTTCCGTTCTCCGCGAGCGGCATTTGCGATCAGGCGGGGAAATGGGTTACAACTTTGGCGGATTGGCGGGTGCCATTCGCTCGCCGTTGTTCCTTCTCCACCCCCGTGGAGCGGCCGATAATATGATTGTCCGCGTACGCAATGATCGAACGGCCTGGCTCGCGACGCTCATCCTTTTGGCGTTGGTCGCGGCACGCTTGGCGCCTTTCCACCCTGGCTTTCAACCACAGGCCAGCGCCCAACCCTCGGCGGAAACGGCCGCGGAAGCCTACGCGAGCCGCGACGCCCTCGTGCGGGCGGGGTTGGAAGCGAATCGCAAGACATTGGACACCGTAGTCGAATACTCGGTCGCGCTCGAAGGGCTCTGGCAAGAAAAGACCGCCGGCAAGTCCAAGCAACCACCGCCCGTCGACATGATCCCCGAGAAGACGAGCGCGCTGGATCTGGCTGTCGAGTCTCGGATTCAGGATATGCGGCGGGCGATCGACCAAGCGAAACGCTTGCAAGCGGAAGCCAGCACGACACGCGATGGGAAGCTGGCGTTGATGTTGGCAACGGATGCCGCCAGTTGGACAAATCGTGCACTTCACGCCGCTCAGGAATTGCGGACGCCCATTGTTCGCCTCAGTGCCACTCCGTCCGCTCCGACACAGCCACGCAGCGTCGCCCCATCGCCCGCGCCTGCCCAGTCGCCCGCCCCGTCGCCCACCGCGGTACCCGTGCTCGAAGGGCGGCCCGCGCGGAACATGGAGGAGTTGAGCCGGCACCTCGATGAACTAAGTGGACGAGTGGCAACGCCGCAAATCTGGGATGAACGCCCGGATGCCGCGCCCTCGGCAGTGGGAGGATCGCGGTTCGCGACGAATCTAACGGGATTGTTTCAGCACCTTGATGAGCTTTCGGGCGAACGTTCCATTCAAGCGGATCTCGATTTCATCGAACTCACCGCGGAACGCGAGTTTGGCGAGGGTCGCGCGGGCGCCGGTGGAATCGCGCTGTTTAAAGCTGCCGAATTGCTGTCTCCTTTGGAGTTGGACAAGGTTGAAGGTTTAGCTTGGAAGGACGGGCGATTTGTCTTGCGATTCGGCCAGCGGGAGATCGCCTTGCCACGGATCGATCCCGAGTTTTTCGCGTTGGCGCTACGGTGCGTAAATGGCAACGAGGCAACGTATGAGGGCCGGCTCGTGGCCGATGAAGCCAACTCGATCGCGATCCAGACGGGGCGGGCGAGATTTGGCGAACTGGTGTGGAACAAACAATTCCTACCCGAGCCGTTTAGTTCCGCTCCGATCGGCTCGACCGTAAAACTGCAATTGGGACCCGGATTGGGGCTTTTGGCGGAACTGAAGCCGAGCCTAGACCGTGTCACCTATTATGGTCCGATCGGTAACACCCGCATGGGAAAGGTGTTGTTGGACAGCGACCAAGTCATATCCTTGTTGTTTCATGGGGTCGACCCTCAGAACGGCCGTCCCGCCAAGCTGGGCATCGAACGGTTTCAAACATTTTTTGAACGGAACGTTCGTGGAATGCTGGAGCGCGCGTCCGCAGCCGGAACTCGGTCGAAGCCACCCACCGGCCCCATTCCCGAACGGGGCTCGAAGTGGTGGGCGGGAGCCACATGGATGGTTTGGGTACCTGACCGTTTCTCGATGAGACTGGCCGAGGACGGAAAACAGCTCGAATTCGCGGATAGCCGCATGAAATTGGAAACCTGGACGGCCGGGGCAGGCGGCGTCCCCGAGCCGTATGCCAGTTTCGGCAGCGATGTCACGGCAAGGTACGACGAACTCGCAAGTCTCTTTCCAGCGCTGAAAGAATTGCGGGAGGTGGCGAAGGCCGTTTGTGTCGCGCGGTGGCTGAAGCAGCGCCAAATTCGCTTCGACGACCCGAATTGGGCAGTGAACTTTCCTCTACAACCGGCGACAACGCCCGCCACCGCTTCGCGCTTCGCGGTCGAGCCACTCTTGGTTTTCGATCGTGGCCTGCCTCTTCCCGTGATGGATAAGGAGACGAGCCGATGAAGCGCTCGACGATAACGCGGCCGCGAGTGCTGCGGCCGCGAGTGCATTGGTTGCGAGTGCATTGGTTGCGAGTGCATTGGTTGCGAGTGCATTGGTTGCGAGTGCTTTGGTCGCGAGTGCTGGGGCCGAGAATCACGGGGCCGCGTTGCGGTCACGGGCGGCGTTTTTGGGTGGCGATACACGGCCTCTTCGCGGCGCTGCTGGTGGCGTTCCCCGTCTGTTCCCGTGGACAGGAATTGGCGGAAATCCTGCCACGTTGGTTTCGAAAACTCGATCTTTTCGCGGTGGATGTCAGCAAAGACACGACACTTGGCCGCGACCTCGGGTTTGAACAACGGATGGGGTATTTTGTGGCGGGAGTGGGCGCTGGCGGCGCGGCGCAGCGAGTCGGTGTGCGGCGCGGCGACATCATCGTTGGCATGGACTTCAAGCTGGAGGACGCGGGAAGTCGCGGCACGATTCGAGTTATCCGGCGCAAGCAACTCACTGACCTGGCGTTCACCGTCCCGAAAGATCCGCTGCCATTTCCGCCGGAAATCTCGCAAGAGCTTGGAAGTCGCGTTGCGCCGGCCACCTTGGTGGTGGACCAGCAGGGGAAGGGCCAATATCGGACGATCACGGCGGCTTTGGGCGTTGCGGCGCCCGGCGACGTCGTCGAGATCCGGGATGGGATCTACCGTGAATCGCTCGTAGTGCCCAGCGGCGTGACGTTACGCGGCGTTGGCCCGGGAAGTGTTCGTGTCGAGTCCGCCAAACCGTTCATCATCTTCGGTGGACGCGGCGCCTCGATCCGGCAAGTCACGGGCCATGGAAAGGACTTCGCGATTGAAATTTGCCATGGCGGCCAATTGTCGCTGGTCGATTGCACCTTGAGTGCGACCGCGGGCGATGCCTTGATCGCGGATCGTGTCGATGGCCTGCGAGTGCAGAATTGTCGCTTGACGAGCAAAGAGATCGGTATCCGCTTGGAACGTTGCAAGGCCCAGGTGATCGACAGCTTTATCGCCAATTGTCGCTGGGCGGTCGCTATGCAGCGGCAATCGGACATGGTGGCGACCGGCAACACGCTGGATCGCAATGCCACCGGCCTGCTCGTTGACGATTCCCAACTGACCGCCGTCAACAACTCTATCAGTGGCGTTTCGCCCGCAAGTGGCACGGGCGTTGCGGCGGATCGGTCCCAGATCACGCTCCGTGGCAACGTAATCAAAATGTTCCGGATCGGCTGCGAGGGCCGGGAGTTGCGGGGCGATATCCAGGAAAACACGGTTTTTCAAAATGGGTATGGGGTACGGCTTCGCGCCGGCCGCTTGAATATCACAGGCAACTCGTTCTTGATGAACTCGACCGCCGCGATCGCTCTTGCGCGACATGTCTATCCAGGCGAAATGCCGCTTCCGGATTCGCCTCTTAGCGCCCACATTGCCCACAACACGATCTCCGCCAACGCTTCTTATGGTATTTCGCTGATCGATCGAGCCGATGTCGATATTCGCCAAAACCTCATCGAGGGCAATGGCTCCGGCATTGAAGTCAAGGACGCGACAGCCCGAATCGCCAACAATACGATTGTGCTGCAGAAGGTGCTCGGGATTGACCTGGCCACCAAGTCCGCGTCGAAAGTCCACAACAACATCGTGGCGTTCAATCGCTGGGGCCTTGTTGTCGATGTCCAAGCTCAATCGGAGCGCGGATTCAACAACGTCTTTGGCAATTCCGCGAACTTGACGTTTCCCTTGGCAGACGGCGATTACGTGCGATGCGATCGCGTGTCCCTGTCGGACGGAAGGAAAGTACTTACGCACATTTACCCGGCCGACGATCTTCGAGCCGAGAGCGATTTTCGAGTCGATCCGCGATTTGTGGGAATTGGACGCGACTACCGGCTAACGACCAGTTCCTTGTTAGCCACGCGCAAAGGACAAGATGGCCAACCGCTCGGCGCTTTCGCCGTAGCCGCCGATCCCGCTCCGGTGGCTAACAACACGCCGCCCACGGCGCCAACCGCGAACCAAACGGCGGCCGATGCCTGGGCGAAGCCCGAAACTTGGAAGAGCGCCATCGAGTTTCGCGATACCTTCCGCCCGGACTCGGAGGAACTCGTGAAATCGGAGTATGTCCCCGTTCGATGGAATGCGGGCGATCGCCAACTGGTCTATGGCCGGCTGGCGCTGTTGGCGAAGTCCGCGA
>JBIKVL010000296.1:0-5878 GCA_044356875.1 Pirellulaceae bacterium
GCGGTCGCGGATTCGGACTTGGCGGTTTGGGTGGCGGCCGGGGCGGTGCCGGTGGTGCCCTCGCGCTACTCGCCCAGGAATCCGTTCAGAAGGAACTCGGCCTGTCGCCGGAAACGATCGAAAAGGGCAAAAAGCTGGTCGATGAGGTCCGGGCGGCCGGCCAAGCCGAAATGGCGAGCTTGTTCGCCGACGGCGGTTTCCAAAATATGACCGAAGAACAACGCCGCGAACTGCCAGCCAAGATGGCCGCGATGGCCACCGCCATGCAGGCCAAGTTCGCGCCGAAGGCGAAAGAGCTGCTGACCCCCGACCAGTACACGCGTCTCCAACAAATCAGCTGGCAGGTCGCCGGCGTCAATGCTCTCCAAGACGCGGAACTCGCCAAACAACTCGGACTGTCCGCCGAACAATCGGAGAAGATCGCGGCCAGCAACCGCGATTTCCAAGCCAAGCAGCAAGCGATCATGCGTGAATTGTTCGCCGGACGCCAAGCGGGCGGCCCGCCGGCCGGCGGCCAAGGCGGCCGTCCAGGCGGCGAGGCGTTCGCCAAGGCCCAGGAACTGAACAAGGAACGCGAAGCGGCCGCGATGGCCATTCTGACCGCCGATCAAAAGGCGAACTTCGAAAAGCTCAAAGGCAAGCCGTTCGACGTCACCTCGTTGCAGATGGGCCGTGGACCGGGAGGGCCAGGCGGTCGCGGCGGTCCTGGCGGCCGCGGTGGACCCGGCGGCCGCCCCGCCACCGAAGAGAAAAAGTAAGCGCCGCGTCCGCTCGGCTTTAGCTCGTGCGGCGGTGCCTTGACGCGGCGTTGCCTTGGAGCGGCGTTGTCTTGGAGCGGCGATGGCATGACGTTGCCATAACGTGGGCATGACGATGGCCAGTGATCGAATCCGATCGCTGGCCATTTGCGTTTCATCGCGGTACCCATGAGGCGGATGTCGCGAAATGAGACGCGTTAATCGTCATGCGACACGAAATCGAGACGAAAAAAGTACCCGTTTTGGGTGGATTCGTCGCGCGGAAAGCTCTCCAGCGGGAATCGTTTGCTATACTTCCCCCAACTCGTGGTTTTGCACTTGCGAAGTTGGATTGGAGGATGCGGGGATCCCGACGGTGCCCGCAGAGCCATCCGACGTAGGTGCCGATGGTCCGAAAGTCGATTCCGGTCGATCCCCCTATTTGTATCCCCCCGTTCCGACGCATGTCCGCTCCGTCCCCACCACACTCTGATCCGACGTCGTTATTGGCGTTGGAAACCATTGATCTGGGAGAGGTTACGGCGTTGCTTGTGTCGTTTCCCGCAGGCCAGCCGGCAAACGGTCAACGCTTGGCCGCCGTCTCCGCCGCCCTCCCGATGGGGCAGCCGTCCCACGTCGTGCTGAATCTGTCGGCGGTCGAACAGGTCGCCGGTCCATTCTTCGGGGAACTGCTCAAGATGATGAAACAATTGCGGTCGTCCGGCGGCTCGCTCCGCCTCTGCGAACTGCGGCAGCCGATCTACGACGTCATGCGGGTCACGCGGATGGAACGCCTGTTTGACGTCTATCCGTCCCGCGAAGCGGCCTACACAAACCTCAAATCGGCGGCCACTTCGAACGCTGGCAATCCAGCGTCGCCCACTGGGGGATGACGCTTCGGAAGCCGGATCCGCCTGAGTTCTCCTCGTCGAGGTGACGCCATGGTGTTCCGCCGCTTGCAGTCGCTGTGGAACCGGCGTTGGTTGAGCGAAGACGAATACCGCTCGGAATTGGCCGCGATGAATGCTCGCCGGCCGACGCCCCTGTTCTGGATGCTCGGCAAGACGGGCAGCGGCAAAACGTCCCTTGTTCGCTACCTTACGGGAGCGGCGGACGCAGAGATCGGCAGTGGGTTTCGGCCCCAAACCACAACGTCGCGGCGCTACGATTTTCCCGCCTCGGAAACGCCGCTGCTGCGGTTTCTCGATACCCGGGGGCTCGGCGAAGCCGGCTACGACCCGGCGGAGGACCTCGCGCGGTTCGACGCCGACGCCCATCTGCTGGTCGTAACCGTTCGCCTGATGGACCATGCCCTCTCGGAGTTGGTGGAATCGCTGCGGAAAATCCGCGCCGTTCGGCCCAGTCGCCCCGCGCTGCTCGTGTTGACCTGTGTCCACGAGGCGTACCCCGGTGAGCAACACCCCGACCCGGATCCCGTCGACTCGGGGCGGTGGCCGGAACACGCGCCGGAAACGATTCGTCGGAGCTACGACCGGCAACGGGAACGGTTCGAGACACTGGTCGACCGCGTGGCGCTCGTCGACCTAACGCGGGCCGATGACGGATTCCACAATCCAGCGCTGGGCGGCGGTCAATTGACCCAAAGCTTGATCGAACTGCTGCCGGCCGCGCTGCGGGACACGCTGGTCTCGTGGAGCGAAGCGCGGGGCGCGTTTCGCGACCTTCTGGCGCGGCGGGCCGAGCCTTACATCCTTGGCTACAGCGTCGCCGCCGCCAGCGCGGCGGCGGTCCCGATCCCGTGGGTCGACTTGCCCGTCGTCTTCGCGATCCAAGCCCATCTTGTCTCGAAACTGGCGCAATTGCACGACCAGCCCACCACCAAAGACCTGCTCCAGGCGCTCGGCCCGCTGAGCGCCCGCGTGCTCACGCGATTCGCGGTCCGCGAACTGCTCAAAGCGGTGCCCGTGGTTGGCCAAGCCGCGAACGCCGCGTTGGCGTTCAGCTACACCTACGGCATGGGCAAGGCCTGCTTGTGGTATTTGCAGCGCTCGCGGGCCGGACATGTGCCGTCCACTGACTCGCTCAAAGAAATCTGGCAATCCGAAATCGACTCCGCCGCGCGGCTGTGGCGCGAACGCAAGACCGCTGGCACCGCCGCTGTGCCGCCTGCGTTGAACCCACCGCCCGCGAAAAGCCCGCCGCCCGCCGATGACGCCAGCGGGGCCTGACTTGGTTGATTCCCTGTTCTACCCTCGGTCGGGAAAGAGCAAGGCTCATCCTAAAACCAAAAGCCAGGCGCTTGCCCCAGGGAACTCCGTTCCTCTTCCCGCCAGCCGACTTCCATGTCATTCGGTGTTCGTCCGTGGCTGACATGGTTCGTCGCTGGCGTGAATGGGGGATCCACCTTTCCAAAATCGGACGTGGGACTTAGCCCAAAAAAGACGGCCAGATGGCGTCGCTCACGAGCACTCCCGGGCGGGTGAGACGCAGTTTTGTGCCGTTCCATTCGAGCAATCCCTGGTCGAGGAAGCGGGGCAGGGCGCCGCCTACCAACTGTTCGATGGAAAAACCGGTCGCGCTTGCGAAGTCGGACGCTTCCACGCCTTCCAAGCGACGCAGGCCGAACACCAGCCGTTCCCGCGCGGCGTCTTCCGGTTCCAGCCGCTCCCACTCGGCGACCGGCGACTGGCCGGCCTCGAGGCGGCGGGTGTAGGCGACGAGGCTGCGATGGTTCACTTCACGGCGGCCGTCGACGAAGCGCGCCGCCCCAGGACCGGCGGCGAAGTACGGCTGCCCTAGCCAATAGGCTTCGTTGTGCCGGCAGCGAAAACCGGGAAGCGCGTAGTTCGAAACTTCGTAGTGTTCGTAGCCGGCGGCTTCCAACCGTTCCCGGGCCTCCTCGTAGCAAAGCCGTTCGAGCTCCTCGTCGACCGCGGTGAGCTCGCCGCGCAGCGCTCGCCCATAAAACGCGGCTCCCTTTTCGATCGTCAGTCCGTACGTGGAAATGTGGGTTGGCCGCAGCGCGATCGTGTCGCGTAAATCGTCCCGCCATTCGTTCGCCGTTTCGCCGGGGACGCCAAAGATCAGGTCGATTCCCACGCTCGCAAAATGCCCGGCGGCCAACGACACCGCCCGCTCGACATCGTCGCGTCGATGGTCGCGTTCGAGCAGTTCGAGTTTCCGAGCCGAGAACGACTGCGCGCCAAGGCTCAACCGGTTCACGCCAAACTCGGCGAGCGTTGCGAGTTTTTCGGGGGTGGCGTCCCGAGGATTCGCTTCGACCGAGAATTCGCCGCCATCGGCCAGCGGAAACCAGTCGCGTGCGAGGTGGAGCAGTCGCCGCAGCGGTGCGTCGGCCAAGTGCGTGGGAGTGCCGCCGCCGAAAAACAACGTGTCGACGGGCCGGGGCCGACCAAGCTGCTGGAGTTCGCGTTCGAGCGCGTCGAGGTAGGCGGGAATCAGGTCGTCCCGGCCCGCGACCAGCGTGAAATTGCAGTAGCCGCACCGATGGCGGCAAAACGGAACGTGGAGGTAGGCGGCCCGCGGTTCGACCGCCGCGGCCGGCAGCTTGTTCACAGCCACAGGTGCAGCCGGCCTCCCAGGAGGTCGGGAAAAGCCCGCGCGACGAATTCCCGCACTTGGCGCTCGTGGTACCGCGTGCTCGCATGGGCCGCGATCAACACCTCGTTCTTGAATCGCTCGCGCCGCTCAACATAGTCGTCCAAGTGCATGTGGCCGAACTTGTGGATCTTGTCCTTGCGATGGCCCGGCGAGACGAACGTCATCTCGGCGATCAGGATCTCCGCGTCGTACATCGCCGGATTGTTGTCCAGCCCTTCCGGCGTGCTGTCGCCCAGGTAGGCGAGGAGCGGCGAGCGGCGTTCCTCGGAGACATCGACCCCGGATAGCCGGATGTCGCGAATCTTGTCGCCGGTCAGGTTTTGGAATTCGGCCTTCAGCTTCCGCCGCCGTTCCCACACGATGAACCCGAGCGACGGCACCGTGTGCTTGGTCTCGACGACGCCCACCACGTGCTCGCGGGTCAATTCAATCTCGTCCCCCGGTTTCGCGGCGATCAGTTCGCAGGGCATCCGACTGCGGTCCATCCGGCTGAAGAGCCGCAAGACATGGTGCATCGGATCGACCGCGTGCTCGGGAAGGTAGATCACCGGCGGATCCATCTTCATCATGCGACGCCGCGCGACGTACACCGGCAACGCCGCGCAGTGATCCAGGTGCATGTGGCTGACAAACCAGAGTCCGGTCCCCATGAAGTCCCACGGCTGGGCGCCCAAATCAAACCCAATCCGCAGCTCGGGGACCCGCCAATACGACTGCACGGCCGCCCGCGAATACCCTTCGACTGTCCACCCTTTATGGACCAACGACTTCACCGGCAAATTGTGGATCATCCGCGTTTCCCGAACCCCGCGAGTACGGCTAGTGAAAACGTGCCAAACTAGACGCCCAGCGGGAATTCGGCAACCCGTAACCCCCCCGGGGCCGAGAACCGCATTGAAAGGCTCCGTGTAGCATTGAGCTGCTCGGCGCCGCCCAAGGTTGGGACGAGTCGCATCCAGCCGCTTCAGCCGCTTACAGCTCCTTGATCTCGATCGCGCGGAACTCGACCCGATCGCCATGCCCCAAGAAGCCGAGATGCCCGCGAGCACGCTTCAGCCCGGGATGCTCCGCTCCGTCGAGCGTGCCGTTTTTCGTCGCCTCATCGAGATCCACATCGACGATCATCGTCCCGTTGAGCACCACTTGGATGCGCCGCCCGCGAACGGTGACTTCCTGCCGGTTCCATTCGCCCGTCGGCTTGAGGAACTCCTTCTTCGCCGGCGCGATGCCGTAGACGGAGCCATGAAACTGGTACGGCTTGATCGCAGCGTACTTGGCGGCACGATGATCGAGGATTTGCAGCTCGATTCCGTCGAGATGTAGATTGCCCTGGGCCCGAGGCGGGCAGCGGATTCCCAGCCCGTTGTTCGCGCCTTCCGTCAGTTTGAACTCGAAGCGGAACACGAAGTCGCCATATTCCTTCTCGGTCAACAGATTGCCGCTCGTTCCCGGCTTGCAGACGATCGCCCCGTTCTCCACGCCGTAAGCGTCCTTCGCGCCGGTCCAGCCCGCCAGCGACTGGCCGTCAAACAACCGAGTGAACCCCGCAGTGGCCGTCG
>JBIKVL010000297.1:0-5874 GCA_044356875.1 Pirellulaceae bacterium
TCCGGGAGTTCGTAGCCGGTTCCGGCTTGCTTCGGAATGAACGCATCCCGGTAGATGCCGAGCGGCAGGCAGATGAGCAGCAGGCGACGCGGCTCTTTTCCAGCCTCGGCGGCATGGACGATGCCACCGAGCGATTCGAGCCACGGCAGGCTGAGGGCGACGCCTGCCCCACGAAGGAAGTTGCGGCGGGTCGAGAGAGCGGGTGAGAAGTTCATGGCAGCACCTGTTGCTGGATTATGGGTTGGTGAACACGTGGCTGGAGACGAGGTCGAGCACGAGCGACTTCATGCCGCTCTTCTTCTCGCGAACCTGGGTCGCGATGGCGTGGAGTGGCTGTCGATCAGCAAAGCCGGGGGCTCGGCCGAGGGCGAACGTGGCGAGTTGGTGCGTTAGATTTTGCGTCACGAGGTCTTCTCGCTTCTTCACCAGTTCGCGGAACTCTTGAAAGCTCTTGAATCGACCCACACCCGCCCATTCATCAGCTGGGTCGACAGCGGAGCCGTCGGTGAGTTTGGCGCGAGCGCCTGGCTTGGGCTCAACGAGTACGCGGTAGTTCTCCCGCCAGCCACCAATGACGTCGAAGCTCTCCAGCGCGAAGCCGAGCGGGTCGATCTTGCGGTGACACGAGTTGCAACTCGCGATGGTGCGATGTTTCGCGAGTTGTTCCTTGATGGTAGTGGCGCCACGAATATCCGGTTCGATGGCCGGCACGTCCGGCGGAGGCGGCGGCGCGGGGGTGCCAAGAAATTTCTCCAGCATCCAGGTGCCGCGAGCGACCGGCGACGTGACGGTGCCGTTCGACGTGATCGCGTGAACGCTGGCGTGCGTCAGCAGGCCGCCGCGCACCGTCTTCGACTTGTCCAGACTCACGCGACGGAAGTCCGGCCCGGCCACGCCCTCAATCTTGTAATGCCGTGCGAGGCGTTCATTGAGCATCGCCCAGTCGGAATCGATGAGATTCGTGAGCGGCAGGTCGCGCCGGAACATCTCCGAGATGAAATGCTCCGTTTCGCCGCGCATGGCGGCTTCGAGTTCGAGGTCGTATTCGGGATAGAGGTCCGCGCTCGGCTTCATCACGCCGACTTCGCGCACGCGCAGCCATTGACCGGTGAAGTCTTTGAGAAAGCGCCCGGAGCGTGGATCTGCCAACATGCGTTCGGCCTGCGTGCGCCGTTTCGCGGCATCGAGCAAGCTGCCATCCGCAGCAGCCCTCAGCAATTCGTCATCCGGCGTGGAACGCCACAGGAAATAGGACATCCTCGACGCGATGGCGTAGGCGTCAGGACCGTTCGGCGGCTCTTCGCGATAGAGAAATCGCGGCGAGACCAGCATCGCCGCCAGCATGCCGCGCAGCGCCTCGGCCGGTTTCATGGTCTCCGCGAACTTCTCGAACAATGCTCGATATTTCGCCACCGTGACATCATCCACGGGTCTGCGGAAAAGCCTGGGGCCAAGATGTGCGGCGATGGCGGCGGCCTTCTCGGCCGTGGGCTGCGCGGGATCGATGTCGCCAAACAAGGTGCGATGCCCCTTCGGCGGCCAGCTTTCGCAGATCGGCCCTTCCATGCTGAACAAACGGATGGCGATAAAGGGTCCCGGCTGGTCGATGTAGGTGCGGTTCTGGCTGTGCGGCGCACCGTCTCTGAGCGTGAACTGCACTCGGTCGCCGGGCTCCAGATAGTAGCTGGCTTCCACTTCGCGCGGCTTATCGTCGGTGAAGGTGAAGATGGTTTCCGCCTTTGGCGTGTCGCCGGGGGCTAACCTCCCGGCGCTGAACTTGAGCCGCACAGGCTTGCCATTGTTCTTCACGGCGTAGGCCACGGCTTTCACCTTGCACCACCCGGCGAAACGGCCGGGGTAGGCGAGGGAGGGTTCGCCGCTGAAATAGTTTTGGACTGTCATCACAGCATCGAGATGCGGACCATCCCCCGCTTTGGGCGGGCGCAACGTGCCGTTCTCCAGCACCGGGAAGCGGTATCCGTGGGAGTCAGGGTTTGCTTTGATCGCCTCTTCCACCTTGCGCGTATTGGCTTTTTCCTGCGGTGTGAGCTTCTCGAAGTCCGCCAGGCGATTCTCAAGGACTTTGCGGGCAATCTCGATGGCCCGGCGATTGCCGTCATGCAACGTGATGGTCTTGCTCACCGTTTGCGGTTGCTGCGAGGGAGCGATCGCGCGGGCCAGGATGAAATCGGTGGCCTTCATGTATTCCTGAATCTGCGACGAGGAAAGCATGAGAGCCGCGCCGTTGTTGTCAAAACCGTGTTCCCGCAGGTCCTCAGGAAACCCCACCGCGAAGTCGCCATGCACGTCGAAGAGGTCCGCGATGGTGTTTTCGTATTCCGCGCGATTCAGCCGTCGCAGCACGACCTCGCCGCCGGTCCCCTTGAGTTCCGTCGCCGCTCGCGACAGCTCAGTCTGAATCCAACTCGTGACCTGCTCCACCTCGGCCGGCGGCGGCTGCTTGGCATCCTTCGGAGGCATCTCGCCGAGTTGCAGATTGTCGAGCACGAGCTGCCAGTTCTCCGCATCCGCGGCGTTCGCGGCAATCTTCAAGGCGTCGACGCGAAAGTCCCCCTTCGGCTTTGTCGGCCCATGGCAGTCGACACAGTAGGTCTGAAGGAACGCAGTGACCGCGGGAGCTACGGCAGTTTCAGCAGCGTGTGCCGACGACGCAGTTAGCAGCGCAAGCAGGCTGATACTTCGGCAGACGAACGAGGCAGTGCACATTCGCTTCATAAAAGTTCCTTGATGACGCCGTCGGCTTCGCCGGCTTAAGAATTTTCAGGCACGTTTTTCGCTGGCATCCCTCACCTCAGCCCAGCGACTCGCAAAACGGGGCCGACTGAAGTCGGGCTTCAGCCCTTCAGATGAAAAGGACGCCCGAGGGTTGGCGCCGCTGTGGCATTCCTGGCAATGCGCCGTTCACGAACGGCATGACCTTCTGCTCGAAGAACACGGGAGCGGCCGCATAGGCCGTCAAGACCGAGGCTCTCGTCAGCAATGCGAATCGAAGAAAGTATCGTTTCATGGACCGGACTCCGAACGGCCGGATTGCAAATTCCGCCGAGCGATGGTATCGTGGCTAAGCCACCGCGTCAATCGTAACGAAAGGTTTTGCCAGCATGGATACGTCCCTCGTCCGCAGTCCGGTCTATCAACAGCTGAATCAACGGCTGCGTTCGGCGCTGGCGACGGAGTATCGCTCGGGCGATCAGTTTCTCACCGAGCGCGAAGTCGCCGAGAAGTTTCAGGTCAGCCGCGCCACCGCCAACAAGTCGCTGGCCAGCTTGGTCTCCGAAGGCATACTCGAATTTCGCAAGGGGCTCGGGACCTTCGTACGCCGTGATGTGATCGACTACGACGTGCGCTCGCTGGTCAGCTTCACAGAGAAAGCTCGGGCAGCCGGCAAGAAGCCGAGCACGCGGCTCATCACGTACGGCAAACTCACCGCCGCCGAAGTCGACATCGAGATCGCAACCGCCTTGGAACGAACCGGCGATGCCGCTCTTTGGGAAATGGAACGCTTGCGGCTTGCCGACGGCGTGCCCGTGATCTGGGAACATCGCTTTGTGGTGCATGAACATTGCCCCAAGTTGACCAAGTCGCAGGCCGAGGGCTCGTTGTATCGCGCATGGACCGAAACGCACGGCCTCGTAATTGCCGGGGCCAACGAGATCATTCGCGCGGTGTTGCCCACCGAGAGCGAAGCGCGTCATTTGCAAACTTCGCCCAGCACGCCTGTGCTCGAAGTTTTGTCGGTGGGCTTCTTAGACAACAACAGTCCACTATGGTGGGAACGAACTCTGTATCGCAGTGACCAGTACGAATTCCACAGCCGTCTCGGCCCGATCCAGTCGGCCACTCCCGCACGGGGAAAGCTGCGGTGAGTGAGACGCGACAACAATTGACACGTTCCCAAGGGGGATACTCATCAAGATAACTTCAATGCCCTGCGCCATGAACTGTTGCCTCCGTTTGACATCGGCCTCAAGGACAAAGTGCCGGCGCGGAGGACTCGCTTCCGCCACTGATAGAACGAAAGTTCGCAGGCACCCTCGTCAAGGAAAACCTGGCGGATCGAGGTTCCTGATATCCGCCACCGTGCCAACCTTGCTTCCCACTCCGCTCACCGTCGCTGGTTGCTCGCCATGCCTTGGCCCTCCGCAACCGACATCGACCGGGCCTCCCCGCCGCCATCAGCAACGCTCGACGTGTATCCGCCGGACGTTCACGTAATTCGCCCGCTCCGGTGAACCGACTTGTTCGCCACGGTCGCGGAACGTTCCCATGGCAGACAGGTCGCCCGCCATCGGCAACCTGTATCACCCGAACGCTTACCAGACAGGCAGGTCGCGGCGATCGGCGTGCCACGAATCACACGAAGAGCGCGAAGGTATCAGAGAAAGAAGCGTTCGATGCCATCTTGTGGGTCCGCCCCGAGGTGCCAGTGAACCGCGATCGCACAATCGACCATGCGTTTCGCGAGCTCGTAGATTTCCATCTTCGTGCTCTTCGTGTCCTTCGTGGTTGCTCCAATTGAGTCCAGGGGGCAACGCCCTGAGTGGCGAACGCCAGCGACCAGGCGGCGGTGACAAGAAGATGCCGCCACCGGCAACCACCTTCACCCTTTCTCGCCTGCATCCTTTGGTTCGGCCCTTTCACCCAGCAATGTGTTGAGCCTTCGCAGCACCTGGCCCACGACGGCGTTGGGGATCGCGCAGACTCGCGTGCAATCCCGTGCCTGCCAATCGAGGCTCTTCACCTGATCCGACAGGACTACGCCCGTCACGGGCAGGGCATCTGGCAGCGCGACCTCGAAGGGATAGCCTTTCACTTGGTTGGTGATCGGACAAAGCAGCGCCAGTCCGACCTTCTCATTGTAGGCCGCCGGCGACAAGATCAGCGCTGGCCGCCGCCCCCGTTGCTCATGACCGGCCTGCGGGTCCAAGGTGATCCAAACAACGTCGCCCCGGCCCGGCACATAGGCGCGTTTTGTCTTCACCAGATCTCCCTTCCCACAGCGGGTCCCGTATCCCACTCGCCGTGACGATTTTCGGCAGTGACCCCACGCAGAAGGTCCGCAAGGCAAAGCGGTTCCTCGGCCTGGGGTTGTACGACCAGACGGCCCTCCGCGACGGAAATGTCCACCGCGAGGTTCTCGGCAAGACCAATCTCCGCCGCAAACGCTTTGGGAATCCGTAAGGCGAGACTATTCCCCCACTTCTGAACGCGTGCCTTCATTCTCCACCTCCCGTGTGTCTACAAAAAAGATACGCGCGAGTTTTGCCGCTGTCAATGCGGCCGGGCCGAACGACCGCGATCAGCGGGCGAAAATGGCGCGAGCGATCTTCATTTCAAGGAAAAAAACGGAACGCCATTTTCGCTCCGTTGCATCGCTTGGTTCGTCAGGTTTCGGCGGCGGGTTCGTACTCGTACTCAGCATCGCGGTACTCGTACTCGTACTCGTACTCGTACTCGAGACGCTCTCGGATACTCCGTTGGTTCGTTGTATCAGTCGAGTGAGCATCGACACGATCCGTTTTAGATCGGTTTTGCCATGGCAATTCGAATCATCGTCAATCGCATCGCAAACCCGCAGAACATCATGAATTGCGGCACATTCAAGGGCCGAGCCTCGAGCAATTTCAAAGAATCGATTCTTGTCCCTGAGGCTTTGTTTGCCATTGCCTTCGGCAATGTTTAGCGGAATCGACTGAGCAGCACGCGGCCATTGATCCTGAGCTTGTCGATTCGAACCGCTGAGGGATTTTGCGATCTGATACGAGAATGTCACGTAGGCAACCGATAGTCGATAAACGTCGAGTCGTTCATGATCGAACGTCGGTTCTGTCATCACGATCCTGTCGAGTACGA
>JBIKVL010000298.1:0-5872 GCA_044356875.1 Pirellulaceae bacterium
GTCAATCACCAGTCGGCGCGCACAGTGAGGCATGGAGAAATCTCCTTCTCCTTCAAGAGTTCGCCCCACTAGCTGCAATGATTCGCGGCATCCCACGAAAAGTCCAGCGCGAACCCAAAAAAATTTTGTGGAACTAAACCCGTGCGGCAGTTTTCCCCGCCAATGGACGCTCCTCCGGCGTCACCAATCGAGCCGCGACGTGGGGCCTAGGATTTCGGACTGCTCGGGGGTTCGAGTCGTTTGGGAATTCGTTCTCGACAAATGAGTCCGGATTTATCTAAAATCCCGCTTCAGAGTTTTTTGAGTCGCGTATCGAAAAGTCGGTTTTTGTTCCCCCAAGGAGTGTTCGATGAAGAAGTTCGTGATCGCATCGGTGTTCGCGGTGCTCGCCATGGCGGGCGTGGTGATGGCGGCCGACCCGGTGAAGTCGGGTTTGGCGACGGGCGAATTCGTGCCGGCCTTCAATGTCAAGGACTGCACGGGTCCGAACGAAGGCAAGACGCTCTGCTACCGCTGCCAGTACGGCAGTCGGCCGGTGGTCGCCGTTTTCACCCGCCGCATGACGGACGACGTCTCGGCGTTGGTGAAGGGCTTGGATGAAGCGGTGGGCGCGGGCAAGGACGCGCAGCTCAAGGCGTTCGTCGTCTATCTGTCGGACAACCCGGACGCCGCGGAAACCCAACTGAAGAAGGCGGCGGCGGAAGGCAAGATTAGCAAGAACGTGCCGCTGACCGTCTATCAGACCAGCGAAGGTCCGGATAACTACGAGATCGCCAAGAACGCCGACGTGACCGTGATGCTGTGGAACAAGTCGAAGGTTACGGAGAGCAAGGGCTTCGGCAAGGATCAGAAGCTCAGCGCCGAAGACGTCAAGAAGTTCCTCGACTCGGCCAAGGCCTTGAAGTAACCGACAGCGCCCGTCGGCGGAACAGCGAGCTTTTCTCGCCGTCGCTTCGGGTCCAGTTTCCTCTGACAAACCCGTCTCGCCCCGCGAGGCGGGTTTGTTTTTGCGCCTCCCCCATCGGCTTTCTCCCCTCGGCTCGAAAGCACCATCCGCCGGATACTCGCATGGCCCTCGGACTCGCCGCCCGCTCGCTGTTCGCCACCCGCTCGCTGTGCGACGTTGTCCGCCTAGCCGCCCCGTGGATCGCCGCCTTCGCCGCCCGCGTCTTCGCCGCGCTGGCGTTCGCCGCACGCGCCTTCGCCGCACCTGCGTTCGCTGCACGCGCCTTCGCCGTGCTGGCGTTCGTTACGCTGGCGTTCGCCGCGCTTGCGTTCGCGCCGAACGCCCTCATCGCGGCGGAGAATCTGGTGTTTGTGACGTGGGACGGATTTCGATGGCAGGAGATGTTCACTGGAGCGGAAGAGCGTCTCATTAGTAAGGACTTCGGAGGCGTTTCGGATGTGGCGGCGGTCCGCAAAGCCTATTGGCGGGAAACTCCCGAGGCGCGGCGCGAGGTGTTGTTGCCGTTCGTCTGGAGCGTGCTGGCGAAGGACGGACAGCTCTTTGGCGACCCGACTCGAAAAGCGGCGGCTCGACTGACGAACGGCCGAAAATTCTCCTATCCCGGCTACAACGAGATGTTCGCGGGCTTCGCCGATAGCGGCATCGACAGCAACAACAAGATTCCCAATCCAAACCTAACCGTCCTCGAACATATCCATCGTCAGCCAGGGTTCGCGGACCGTGTCGCGGCATTCGCCACTTGGGACGTGATCGAATTCGTCTTGAATCGGGAACGCAGCCGGATGCCGGTGCAGGTCGCATGGAACCCGCTGCGGGACGAACCGCTGACCGAAGGCCAACGCCAAGTCAACGCGATGATCAACGACTTGCCTCGGCTATGGCCCGGCGTGGCGTACGACGCGATTGCCCAGACAGCTGCCCGCGAGCACCTGCGGAAGCATCGCCCGCGAGTGTTGTACATCGGCTTGGGGGAAACGGACGAATGGGCGCACGCGCGGCGCTACGACCAGTACCTCGAGTCGGCCCGCCGCGCCGATCGCTCGCTCCGCGAGTTCTGGGAACTGCTGCAGAGCCTTCCCGAGTATCGCGGCAAGACCAACCTCGTGTTGACCACCGATCATGGCCGCGGCTTTGGCCGCGATTGGGCCAATCATAGCGCAACCACCGAGGGGGCCGAGTTCATTTGGATTGGCCTGCTCGGCCCCGACGTCCCAGCGCTCGGCGTTCGCGAAGGGATCGAGGCCACCCAGTCCCAAGTCGCCGCCACGCTCGGCAAACTTGTCGGCGTGGACTTTTCGAACGCGGTTCCGCAAGCCGCGCCGCCGCTGAACCTCGCTAAACCGTGAGCCCCACCCGATGAGCGCGCCGCACTCGCCCCAGCCCGCCGCCGCCCCAGTTCCGTCTGGTGTGGATTCGGTTCCATCCGGTGTCAGCGCCAGCCCGCAGCCGCTCGGCCGCTTTGCTCGCTGGCTGGTGCTCGGCGTCGCGTTCCTGGGCTGGCTCTTCGCCGGCGTGCAAATGTCGATCACGCCGTTGGTGAGCAATTCGGCGACCGCCGACTTCCTGTCGAGCGCTCAGGCCGGTACCGGCGAGCGAACCGCGACGCCCAAGCCCGTGTTGACGCAGTGGTTCGCCCGCTACAACGCCACGTTTCTCTTTGGCGCGGCTGCGGGCGGTCTGCTGTTCGGCTGGATCGGCGATCGCGCGGGCCGCGCCAAGGCGTTGTCGCTGAGCATCTGCTGTTACGCCATTTTCAGCGGGCTGGCGGCATTCGCGCGGACCCCCGAACAATTTGTCGCGTTCCGATTCCTCGGCTGTCTGGGAGTGGGTGGAGCTTGGCCCAACGGCATCGCGATCACGGTCGAAGTCTGGACGCACGTGTCGAAGCCGATCCTCGCCGGCATCATCGGATCGGCGGCGAATGTCGGCCTCGTGCTGATGGGATTGCTCGGCTGCTACGTCGCGATCACCCCGGAGAGTTGGCGTTGGGTGATGCTGGTGGGCGGTTTGCCCGTGGTGCTCGGCGCGGCCAGCCTCCTGTGGCTCCCCGAATCGCCCCAGTGGCTGGCGGCTAGGCGGAAGGCTTTGCCAAGCACGGCACCGATGGCAAGCGAAGCGATGGTGGTAAGTGGTACGGCGGTCCGCAAGTTGGTGTCGCCGGTGAGGGCCGTTTTCCAGCCGCCACTGTTGTGGCTGACGTTGCTTGGCATCCTGCTCGGGGCGATCCCCTTGTTTGGCGGTTGGGGTTGCACGAACTGGCTCGTGCCGTGGGCGGACCAGGTGGGCGCGAAGACGGATCCCACTTTGAAGGCGTGGACTCAGGTGTATCGCTCCGTCGGGGCGGCGGTGACGAGCGCGATCGGCGGTTGGGTGAGCGCGCTGTTGGGGCGACGACTCTCGTATTTCCTCTATAGCGCCGCGTCGCTGTTCATCGGACAGCACCTTTACAATAACCTCGATCCCACGCACCCCCAGTTCCACTGGTGGGCCCTCATGCTCGGCGCCACCACCGGCTTCTATTTCGGCTGGTTACCGCTCTGTTTACCGGAAATGTTCCCCACCGCCGTCCGCTCCACAGGATCTGGGATCACCTTCAACACCGGCCGCGTGGCGACCGGTCTCGGCGTTCTCGGCGCCGGCTACCTCAGCAGCCTGTCCTATTTCGGCGGGGACTACGCGAAGGTCGGAGCGGTCACCAGCCTCATCTTCGCGGGCGGCTTGGTGGCGATCTGGCTGCTTCCCCCCATAAAGCCGACGGCCGAGCCACACGATGCCGCCATGAGGCCCGGCCCAAAACCTGCGACTTGAGAGCATTGACGACGGACTCACCCGCGGACGGCGTCACGCATTTCCACCCAACGGCGTCGTCAGCAGCAACCAGAGCACCAACCCGGTGAAGGCGGCGATGATGATCGCCATCCATTCCAAATAGCCAAGGGTCCGGACCATAAGGCACCCCGCATCTTCAAGAGCCGCAGTGGCGGCCGAACCGCCCCCACGGTCAGAGGAAAAGGACGTTTCTCCGCCCATTCTACGCCGCCGCTCCGCGTCCGGTTCTCGGCCCTTACCGCGGTTTCCATCTGCGATTCATATGGGGCCCGCCGGAGATTCGTGCCTCACCCAACTTTTGAGCCATGGCGCAAGCCGGCGCGGCGATAGCCGCTCCCTGCGACTCCTTCGATGGCGACCCACGAGAATCCCAGAACGACCGCCCTGAAACGCTCCGAAATATGGAAATTCTGCGCAGAGTAGCCAACGTGGGGTAAATTTTACTTTCGACGGCAAATTGTGGCCTGGTCGCCCTTACCGACCATGTCGACCATGCCGAGTGGGGCGACCACGTCGACCATGCCGACCCTGTCGACCATGTCGAGCGGGGCGACGAGCCCGCTGAGTCCAAGAGACGCGGCTTTTTTGCGGCTTACGTGGGGCCGCATCTCATTGGGGCCTACGTGTATCTGAGGAACCCGTTATGTCGATCCGCGTCATCGTTTCCGGCCGACCGCTCTCCAGTTCGGCAGTGTCCGGCGTGGAAGTTTCCTGGGACCGAGCCGGCTCGGCCACGCGGGATACCGCGTCCCACGCGGACGACGCCCGTTCGCCCACGAACCTGCTTGAAACCGTCCAAGTCTTGGCCGCATTCGATCTTTCCGCCGCGTCGCGGAACTCGGCGGATGCCGCGGAACAGCCGCGAGAAATCGACCTGCGCGAGGACGACATCATCGAATGGGAGTTGGAAGGCGGCTTCAAAACGTGGACCTCCGTCGCCGCCTACCACGACGAACTCAACCGGGACCGACCGGAGTTGATCCAAGAGGGCGCGATCCACTGGGCGCCGCCCCGTCGACTGAGCGCCGAGCACCGAGGGGTTGCCGAGTGGAAAAATCGGGCTGTAAGGTTTCTACGGCTGGGCGTGGACAAAGTGGTGTCGTTGGCGAAATCCCCGGACGATTGGCCCCAAGAATTGAAAGTGGCGGTGAAAGAGCGGCTTGATAAGCTCGGCATAAGGCTAGGGGCTTGGGCGACGGTCAAGGCGTTGACTTGGCTTATCGAGCGGCAATTGACACCGGGGCCGGGGCTGTACCAATGGCCGGATGGCCCCGATGGACTGAGTGAGCGTTTTCAACAAGCGATCCGGATTGACAAATTGGAGGAATCGGAAGGCAAACCGATCCTGATCTGCCTGCATGGAACCGCGTCCTCCACCGTTGGCAGTTTTGGCTATCTGGAGTCCCTGAATCCCAAGCATGGCGGCGATCGGCAGCGGGAATGGCGTGCTATTACCGACTTTTTCGGTCCTCATATTTATGCGTGGGAACACCATACGCTAGGCGAAAGTCCGATCGAAAACGCGTTAGCGCTGGCCAAAATCCTGCCTGAACGAGCTCGGCTGAGTTTGCTATCGCATTCGCGTGGCGGATTGGTGGGCGAACTATTGTGTCTGCCCGAGATTCCCCAACAATGGTGTGAACGCTATTCGCACGGTCCGGGAATGGACGACGCGGACGGCTATGATAAGGCCCTGCTCGCGGAACTGGACGCTACGCTTCGCGACAAGAGATTTCACATCGAGCGGTTCGCGCGAGTTGCCTGTCCCGCGCGCGGCACGCTGCTGGCGTCGGAGAACATTGAGCGTTTCCTGTCGTTGCTGCTGCATCTCATCGGCCTGATTCCCGGGCTTTCCACCTCGGCCACCTACCAAGTTTTGCAGCGGATCGTGCTCGAAGTCGCCAGGAATCGAACGAACGCGAAATGGATCCCCGGCATCGCGGCGATGGTGCCGGATTCGCCGCTCGTCCGGATGCTAAACGCCGCTCGTGAACAGGCCATGAACAGCGCGGCCACGAACGCCCTCCATGCCAAAGGCCATCTAGGCGTGATCGCGGGCGACTGGGGAAGCCAGGA
>JBIKVL010000299.1:0-5861 GCA_044356875.1 Pirellulaceae bacterium
GACACCAACGGGTATGAAAAGGATCGGCCGCGGTCGATCTGGCCGTATCGCGACTGGGTCATCCGCCAACTGAACGCCGATTTGCCGTACGACCAGTTCACGGTCGAGCAGATCGCGGGCGATATGTTGCCCGGCGCGACGCTCGATCAACGTGTCGCGACTGGATTCCATCGCAACACGATGCTCAACGAGGAAGGCGGGATCGACCCGCTTGAATTCCGTTTCCACGCCATGGTCGATCGGCTGGGCACGACGGGCACGACTTGGCTCGGGTTGACGATCGGCTGCGCCCAATGCCACACGCACAAGTTCGATCCGATCAAGCACACCGAGTACTTCGGCCTGTTCGCGTTGCTCAACAACGCCGACGAGCCGGAGATCGACGTGGTCGATCCGGCAACCGCCGCGCGGCGCGCGGAACTGGAGCGGCAAATCGCGGCGGCCGAAACGGCGCTCGCCGATCAGTTTCCAATCGCCATCGACATGAAATGGACCCCGCTGACATCGGTGGAAGCGACCACCGCAAGCGGCGGGAAGTTGGAACGGCTCGATGACGGTTCGCTGTTGGCGGTGGGCGATGTGCCCGCGACCGACACCTACACCGTGACCTTCGAGACGGACTCCGACGCCTTCCTAGCGTTGCGGTTGGAAGCGCTCACGCATCCGACGCTGGGAAGCCAGGGGCCCGGCCGCACGCAGCACGGCAACTTTGTGCTGTCCGAGATTCAAGTCACCACCACGCCGAAGGTGGGCGGCGAAACACGCAAGATCGCGATCGCCCATGCGACTGCCGACATCGAGCAGCCTATGTTTCCCGTCGCCGCCGCCTTCGATGGCAATCCAAACACCGGCTGGGGCATTCATGCGCCCGACCAACCGCTCAATCGCGATCGAGCCGCCGTATTCCATTTCGCGGCTCCGCCCACGCAATCGCCGACCCGCTGGACCGTGACGCTGCGGCAAGAGCAAGGCGGCGGGCACCTGATGGGCCGCTTTCGATTGTCGCTCGGTACGGCGGTGGACGCGGCGAGCGGCGAAGCGGGCGACGGGGTGAAAACCAAGTCCCCGCCGCCATCGCTGACGGACCGCCGCCGTGCGAATTTGGAACGTCGCTTCCTGGCGTGGCGCGACGAGCAGTCGAAGCGGGCGACGACATGGTTGACACCGCGGCCAGAGGCGACCAAAAGCGATTTGCCATTGCTGACCGTGTTGGAGGACCACTCGATCCTGTCGAGCGGCGATCAGTCGAAGAGCGATCTCTTTGAAATCGCCTTCGACAACCTGCCGACGGGCGTGACGGCGGTGCGGTTGGAAGCGATCGCCGACGAGCGATTGCCGAAGCATGGTCCTGGGCGGGTGTATTACGAAGGCCCGCATGGCGATTTTTTCTTGAGCCAGATCGGACTGGCGTCGGTGGAACCGGACGGCCAGCTGGTCGATCGTGAATTCGGCAACGCGTCGCACAGTTTCGCCAATGGCGGCAACGGCGCGGCGGCGGCGATCGACGACAATAAACAAACCGGCTGGTCGGTCAACGGTGGCCAGGGACGCACGCACTGGGCTGTCTTCAATCTGAAGACGCCAACGCCCGCGGCCGGGCGACTCGTGGTGCGACTGTTGTGTGAACGCTATTACGCCGCGAATCTCGGCCGATTCCGCCTGTCGTTCACCACCGCGCCGCAGGCTATGGCCAGCACGACGCCACCGGAAATGGAGACGCTCCTCGCATCGCCGCTGGCGACCGAAACGATCGATCAGCGGACGCGATTGCTGCGTTATTTCCTGTCCTTGGCGCCAGAACTTTCGGGGCAGCGGCAAGCGATTGAGGAACTGCGGAAGCAAATGCCGACCGCCCCGACATCGCTGGTCTTCGTCGAGCGTCCGGCGAACAATCCGCGGGCGACCCATCGCTACCATCGCGGCGAGTTCCTGCAACAGCGCGAACGGGTGGAAGCGGGCGTTCCTGTCGTGCTGCCACCGCTGCCCCCTGACGCGCCGCGCGACCGTTTGACGTTCGCCCGCTGGCTCGCGTCGCCCGACAACCCGCTGACGGGCCGGGTCGCGATGAACCGTCAATGGGCGGCTGTGTTTGGCCGCGGGATCGTCCGCACGACCGAGGATTTCGGTTACCAAGGGGAAGCGCCGAGCCACCCCGAGTTGCTCGATTGGCTCGCGCTCGAATTCGTGCGGCAGGAGTGGTCGATGAAGCGGATGCACCGCGTAATGGTGACCAGCGCGACATACCGACAATCGTCGCGGGCGGACGCGGAGCGTTTGGCGCGCGATCCCCGCAACGAACTGCTTGGCCGCGGACCGCGGGCGAGACTGGAAGCCGAACTCGTTCGCGACGCCGTGTTGCAGGCGAGCGGCCTGTGGTCGCGGCGGATCGGCGGGCCGAGCGTCTTTCCACCCCAACCCGAAAATGTGACGACGGAAGGCGCCTACGGCCGTCTGAATTGGGCCACAAGCACCGGCGGCGACCGCTATCGCCGTGGACTCTACACGTTCGCGAAACGCACCGCGCCGTACGCGATGTTTACGACGTTTGACGGTCCCAGCGGCGAGGCGTGCGTGGCGCGGCGCGAACAATCGAACACGCCGCTCCAAGCGCTCACGCTGCTCAACGACACCGTCTTTCTCGAAGCCGCACGCTCATTGGGCGATTGGGCGGCGGCACGGGAGGCGGAATCGGATGAAGCCCGCGCGGCATGGCTCTTCAACCGCTGCCTGTCGCGGCCGCCATCGCCGTCGGAACTCAGTCTCGTCACGCGGTTCTACGCGTCCCAGGCGAGCCGGTTTGCCGCCGGCGAATTGAATCCCGCGCTGCTCGTCGGGCCGGAACCGCCGGTTGTGGCGTCGCACGCTGCGTCGAGCGGTCCGTCGGGGGCTGCGTTGGGGGCTGCATCGGGAGTGAATAGCGTGGCGCGGCGGGCCGCCTGGACGGCGACGGCGCGCGCGATCTTGAATCTGGACGAAATGATCACGAAGGAGTGACGTATGAACGACGCTCGAAAATCTTTCGCACCGTCCTACGCCGTTTCGAGTCCTTCGGGCAGCGGCCCGCGATCGTCGATCGCCAGGCGGCATTTTTTCCGCGACTGCGGCTACGGCGTGGGCAAGATCGCGCTGGCTTCGCTGTTGGCCCCGGTCGGCGGGCTGGCGGGCATGGGATCGGCGCGAGCGGCCGCGGCATCAACGCGGCCGCCGCACTTCGCGCCCCGCGCCAAGCATGTCATCCATTTGTTTATGGCGGGCGCGCCGAGCCAACTGGATTTGTTCGACTACAAGCCGAAGCTGGTGGAATACGAAGGGAAGCCGATCCCGCCCGAGGTGATCGGCGGGCAGCGTTACGCCTTCATCCGTTCGGACGCGGCCGTGTTGGGACCGCGATTCAAATTCGCGAAACATGGACAATGCGGCGCCCAGCTCGCGGAGATCCTGCCGCATTTGGCGAAAGTGGTTGACGACATTTGCCTGATCCGCTCGACCCACACGTCGCAATTCAACCACGCGCCGGCCCAGATTTTCTTCAACACCGGCTTCCCGCAGCCCGGTCGGCCTAGCATGGGGTCGTGGGTCACGTATGGCTTAGGAGCGGAAACGAGCGATCTGCCGGCGTTTGTGGTCATGTCGACCGGGGCCGGAATCAGCGGCGGCGCTGCGAATTGGTCGAGCGGCTTTTTGCCAGGCTCGTACACGGGCGTGCGCTTGCGAAACCAAGGCGATCCGATTTTGAACGTCGGCAATCCGGCGGGCATCGACGCCAAGTTGCAACGCGAGTCGCTCGATCTAATCGGAGCGTTGAATCGTCAGCGGCTCGACGCCGCCGGCGACCCGGAAATCGCCACTCGGATCGAATCGTATGAGATGGCGTTCCGGCTCCAGAGTTCGGCTCCCGATCTGATGGATATGGGAAAGGAGAGCGAAGCCACATTGAAGCTGTATGGCTGCGATCCGGCCAAGCCATCGTTCGCCCGCGCTTGCTTGCTCGCCCGGCGAATGGTCGAGCGGGGCGTGCGGTTCATCAATATCTATCACGAAGGCTGGGACGCCCACTCGAACGTCGAGGGCAACTTGCGAAGCAACTGCGGCGCGACCGACCAAGCCGCCGCGGCGCTCGTCCAAGACCTGAAGCAACGCGGACTGCTCCAGGACACGCTGGTTGTGTGGGGCGGGGAATTCGGCCGCACTCCGATGGTCGAGACCAACCCCGCGCTCGGCCGCAGCCTCGGCCGCGACCATCATCCGCAGGCGTTCACCACTTGGCTCGCGGGTGGCGGCATCAAGCCTGGGTTATCGATCGGCGCGACGGATGAGCTTGGCTTCAACATCGTGGAAAACCCCATCCACGTCCACGACCTTCAAGCCACCATCCTGCACTGTTTGGGACTGGATCACGAGCGGCTGACCTACCGTTACGCCGGCCGCGATTTCCGCCTGACCGACATCCACGGCCGGGTGATTCAAGAGATCCTGGCCTGATGCTCGTTACTTTTGCTAACGATATGCTTTCAAGATGACAAACGTAGGGTTGTTGGCCACGCAATAAAATCGAGCGTTCAACATGTTTATTAAATACTAAGGAAATGCTAACCACCGATAGCACGGATAGAACAGATGGATTGGACGACGAGAGGTATCCGTGCCTATTCGAGTTATCCGTGGTTAAACTTAAGTGATGGTAGAAACTGCCTGATTGCAAATAGATAGACTTAACGACTAGGAGTCATGAATGTCATTGCCGAAGGTGGTCGCCGACGGGCCGTTGGCCCCGATTGTTGAGCAGCTCTTGGCGGGCAAGGTGGAATGGTTGCCGTGGAGCGTCGCCGAATCGGGGACTGTGGAGCGGGTTGACGGGGTTTACACCTATGGACACCCGCTAGTCGACGGCGCCATGCTGGACCGGCTTCCCGGCGTCCGAGTGATCAGCAATTACGGGGTGGGCGTCGATCACATTCGGCTGGCGGACGCGGCGGCCCGAGGGATCCCCGTCGGCAACACGCCAGGAATACTCGACGGCGCCACCGCCGATATGGCCTTCACACTGCTCCTTGCCGCCGCCCGACGCCTGATCGTCGGCGATCGGTATGCCCGAAGTCCCGAATTCACTCGCTACGATCCCGGCTACATGCTAGGCGTCGAGGCGCACAGCCAGTCCATCGGAATCGTGGGCATGGGACGAATCGGGCGGCAAATCGCCCAGCGAGCCCGCGGCTTCGACATGCGCGTGGCGTACCATAACCGACGTCGCGACGAGGCGGCTGAGCGGCGTTTCGAGGCCCGTTATCTGCCGCTTGACGCGTTGCTCGCGGAAAGCGACTTCGTGGTGCTCAGCGTGCCCCTCACCGATGAAACCCGTGGGCTGATCGGAGCGGCTCAATTGCGACGCATGAAGCCCACGGCGATCCTCGTCAACATCGCCCGCGGACCGGTGGTCGACACGGCGGCGCTCACCGTGGCGTTGCAAGAGCGGTGGATCTACGGCGCCGCGCTCGATGTGACCGATCCCGAACCGCTGCCGCGCGGCCATGCGCTCTTGGCCTGCGACAATTTGACGATCGCGCCCCACCTCGGCAGCGCCACCGAGCAAACCCGCCGCAAAATGGCCGAAATGTCCGTTGCCAACTTGCTCGCCGGCCTCGCCGACGAACCGCTGCCATTTCGGGTCTAGTTCAGGGAATGCGGTCCCAAGTTGCCAGCGACGGCCGTGGTTCGCTCGCAGGGGAATGATCTCACGGAGGCACAGAGGCACGGAGAAGGACGCAAACGAGAGCGGGGCGCTGGTCGTCTCCATTCGGTGCGGAGAGGCGAAAGTTCGATAGAGATTTTCGGGCCTGTCCCACCATCCATCCACTGATGGC
>JBIKVL010000300.1:0-5849 GCA_044356875.1 Pirellulaceae bacterium
GACCGAGGATGGCACAGACTACGACAACGAACTGGCCGACGCGAACGGCGAACACTCCCTCCGCGAGGATTTCGGCGACGACAATCTCGGCGGCGACGAAAATCTCGGCGGTGAGGATTTTGCGAGCGACGATTTCGGCGGAGAGGATTTCGGCGGAGAGGATTTCGGCGGAGAAGACGCGATCCCCGACGCGATGGTTGGTGTCGGTCAAGGTCAACGCCCGTCGGCGGCCGCAGCGGCGCCACCTCCGACGGCAAACGCTGGGGAAAGACGTGCTCAGTCCGCTGGACCGAGCCAAGCGGCGCAAGGCGGCCTTCGCGCCTCCACTTCCGCCGCAATCAACGTGGCCTCTTCCCCGGCGGATATTCCGGCCGCTAACGAACCGGCAGCGGCCGGTTCCCCACCTGCCGAAAATCGAGTTCGCACGGGGTCAAACCGGCGCGGCGTCATTACCTTTCCTCGGCTGATGAATTCTGAAGGTGAGTAGAAACGGGTTCTAGACAAAGCTCTCGAACAGCCTGACTGGGCCATTAAGGGGCCTAAGCGGTTAGGCGCTCCCTGGCAGACGGGTGACGCCTTCTTGCTGCACTCACCGCGATGCGAGATGATCGCCACGCACACGGTTTCGCGGAAAGCGGCGGGGGGAGTCATGAGGCTGGCAGCTAAGATCGGAGCACTTGTGGATTGGAAAGCGCAAGCGGCGCGAAACAGCATGAGGGCGATGGGGGCTTTGTTGGGGATGATGGAGTGGCCCATCACGCCGGCCGCGATCCTCTTCGTTGGTCTCGCGCTAACGAGTCTCCTGAACGGACCGAGGACGGCATGGGCGAGCGACGGCCAAGTCGATAAGCCGCAGCGACGCCCCAATGTCGTATTCATTCTCGCGGACGATCTGGGCTATTCGGATTTAGGCTGTTACGGGGGCGAAATCGCGACGCCGCATCTCGATAAACTGGCGGCGAATGGACTGCGGTTCACGCAGTTTTACAACACGGCCCGTTGCTGGCCGACGCGGGCGGCGTTGTTGACCGGATACTACGCGCAGCAGGTACATCGCGACGCTTTGCCGGAGTTGGGAGGGGGCAGCCAAGGGCAGCGGCAGCGATGGGCGCGGCTCCTGCCGGATTACCTCCGGCCGCTCGGCTACCGCAGTTACCACAGCGGCAAATGGCATGTTGACGGCAAGGTGTTGGCGGGCGGCTTCGACCGGTCGCTCGATATGCGGAACCAAGGCAATTTCTTTTCGTCGAAGGGCAACCAGATCGACGATCAGCCGGTGCAACCGCCAGCGGACGAGCAAGGTTACTATGCGACGATCGCCACCGCGGACCACGCGATCGAGTGCTTGAAAGACCATGCGGCGAACCACGCCGACCATCCGTTCTTCCAATATGTCGCCTTTATCGCGCCGCACTTTCCGCTGCACGCGTTGCCGGAGGACATCGAGCGTTACCGCGACCGCTACCTGGAAGGATGGTCGAAGACCCGCGAGCAGCGGTTCGCGCGACAGCAAACCATGGGACTCAACGCCACCTCGTTGTCGGCGCTCGAGCCCGACGTGGGGCCACCTTACCACTTTCCGATGGCGCTAGAGAAGCTCGGGGCGGACGAGGTGAATCGGCCGATCGCCTGGGAAACGCTGTCCGAATCGCAGCGGCGGTTCCAGGCGACGAAAATGGCGATCCACGCGGCGATGGTCGATCGCATGGACCGCGAGATTGGGCGAATTCTGGCCCAGCTTCAGGCGATGGACGCGCTGGACAACACGGTGATCTTTTTCGCCTCGGACAACGGCGCCAGCGCCGAGATCATGGTCCGCGATGGCGGGCATGATCCGGCGGCGCCTCCCGGTTCGGCCGCGACGTATCTGAGCCTTGGCCCCGGATTTTCCAGCGTCGCGAACACGCCGTTCCGCAAACACAAAACGTGGGTCCGCGAAGGCGGCATCAGCACGCCGCTGATCGTCCACTGGCCCGCCGGCATCGCGGCACGCGGGGAACTGCGGCGGACGCCCGCGCATGTGATCGATATCGTGCCCACGGTCCTGGACATCGTGGGTGGCGTGCGGCCGAGCGACTGGATGGGCGAACCGCTGCCGCCAGCGCCGGGCAAGAGCTTGCGGGCGGCGTTGGCGAAGGACGTCACGATCGAACGCGATTCGCTGTGGTGGTTGCATGAGGGCAATCGCGCGGTACGTGTCGGCGATTGGAAACTGGTCGCCGACGCTCGTGGCGAATGGGAACTGTACGATTTACGAACGGACCGGGCCGAGGCGCAAAATATGGCGGCCGAACACCCTGACAAAGTCCGCGAACTGGCCGCCGTTTGGGAACGTCAGTTGGCCGAATTCGTCGAGCTTGCTCGAAAGACGGCTCCGCCGCCCGGCAAGCCGGGTTCCAAGGGCAAGTCGCCCGCCTCCGGCAAAGGCAAGGCGAAAATGAAGGGCAACGCTCCAGCGAAGGGCGATGCTCCCGCGAAGGACGATGCGTAGGCGGAGGACGAACCGCAAGCGGAGGGGGATGCAATGCGAAACGCGTTGGGGCTGGGCGGCTTTTTGATCGTCTGCTTCGTGGTCGCGGGACTGGGGGCGGCGGCGACAACGCCCGAAATCGCCGGATGGTATCGATCGATCGCGAAGCCGCGTTGGAATCCACCCGACGCGGTGTTCGGGCCCGTCTGGACGGTGCTCTATTTGATGATGGCGATCGCGGCGTGGTGGGTATGGCGGCCGGCCGGTTTTCGCGGCGCCGCGGGGCCGCTCACGCTTTTTTTCCTCCAATTGGCGCTCAACGGATTGTGGTCGTGGATCTTTTTCGCTTGGCATCAGCCGGGCTGGGCGTTCGTGGAAATCGCCGTCCTGTGGGTGGTCTTGGCGGCGACAACGGCGGCCTTCTTCGCTCAGTCGCGGCTTGCCGGGTGGCTAATGTCGCCCTACTTGGCGTGGGTCAGTTTCGCGAGCATCCTGAATCTCGCGATCTGGCGGCTCAATCGGTAATGGCGGCCGACTTTGAAAATCGCCCTGCCCTTCCCAAATGGCAATCCAACGACCCCCGAAACTGGGGGTCACGGGCGCGAAGGCGTGCGCGAACGGATGGTCGCGCGGCGTTGACCCATCTCCGGCCTGACTATAGGCTACGCAACGAGTTTATCTTGCGCGATCGTCCCGTTCGCTACGGGGTGCAGTCGGTGAAGCGCGGCCATGACGGCCGATAGTTCGCCAACTGGTTGGACAATCCACGCGGATCCACCGCGTCCCGAGACGTTTAGGTCATACGACATGGAAATACTGGAAAGCATCGTTGAGGGTGCGGGCACCATCTTTGGCGGTCTGTTGCGCGGCTTTGAACGCAGCGTGACGTCGATGTTTGGGTCGGCGAACGCGCGTTACCTCCGGCG
Organism: Pirellulaceae bacterium; assembly: GCA_044356875.1. Classification (GTDB taxonomy): domain Bacteria; phylum Planctomycetota; class Planctomycetia; order Pirellulales; family Pirellulaceae; genus CAIXSC01. The sequence continues at coordinate 3,397 of JBIKVL010000300.1, forward strand.
GTTGTGGGCGACGGTTGAATCGATCAACGCGCTTGAGCCCACGATGCAGGCGCTCAGCGACGAGGAGCTGAAGGCTCAAACGGCGAAGTTTCGCGAGCGGCTCGCGCGAGGCGAGACGCTGGACGACATCTTGGTCGAGGCGTTCGCGGTCTGCCGCGAGGGTGGGCGGCGGTTCCTCAAAATGCGTCACTACGACGTCCAGTTGATTGGCGGCATGGTGTTGCACAACCGCGCTATCGCGGAGATGGTGACGGGCGAAGGCAAGACATTGGTCGCCACTTTGCCCGCCTATCTGAACGCCATCGAAGGCCGCGGCGTCCATGTCATCACCGTGAACGACTATCTGGCGCGGCGCGACATGGAATGGATGGCGCCGCTGTACATGGGGCTGGGACTGACCGTCGGCGCCATTCAAAGCGACATGGAAGTCGACGGACGCCAGGAAGCGTATAGCCGCGACATCACCTACGGGACGAACAACGAATTTGGCTTCGATTATCTGCGCGACAACATGCGCCCGGCTGCCCGAGGCGACGATCGATACGAGAAACGCCTTCAGCAGTCCCAGGGCAAGCTGAACTTCGCCATCATCGACGAGGTCGACAACATCTTGATCGACGAGGCGCGGACGCCGCTGATCATCTCCGGCACCGCGCACGACGACGCGCGAAAATACGCCCAGGCCGACGCGATCGCCCGCCAGTTGAAGCGGGAAATCCATTTCACGGTCAACGAAAAGGACCACTCGGCGCACCTCACGGACGCAGGCGTCCGGGAGGCCGAACGGCTGGCGGGCGTGGAAAGCTTTTACACGGCCGGCAACATGGAGTGGCCGCACCTGATCGACAACGCGCTCAAGGGGCACTACCTCTACAAGCGCGACGTCAATTACGTGGTGAAAGAGGGCCGCGTGGTGATCGTCGATGAGTTCACGGGCCGCTTGATGGAAGGGCGGCAGTGGAGCGACGGCCTGCACCAGGCGGTGGAAGCCAAGGAAGGCGTGAAGATCAAGGAGGAGACCCAGACCCTCGCCACGATCACCTTGCAGAACTTCTTCAAGCTTTACAACAAAATCTGCGGCATGACCGGGACGGCCATGACCGAAGCGAACGAGTTCTGGAAGATCTACAAGCTGGATGTGATCGCCATTCCCACGAACCGGAAGATGCAGCGGATCGAACATCCCGATGTGATCTACCGTACCGAGAAGGAAAAGTACGAGGCGATCGCCGACGAAATCGAGCGGATGCATCGCTACGACGCGCTCTACTGCAAGGACGAGGAGGTCGAGCGGCTCGGAACTATTCTGGCCGAAACCGAGGAAGGCTATGAATTCCAGCCGATGGATTCGAAGAAGCGGGACCGGGTCGAAAAGACGATTGTCGAGCGGGTCGAGCGTCGAGGCCGGCCGATCCTGGTGGGCACGGTGTCGATCGAAAAGAGCGAGCGGCTCTCGAAACTGCTCGAAAACCGCGGCATCAAGCACGCCGTGCTCAACGCCAAGTACCATCGCCGCGAGGCGGAAATCGTCGCCCAAGCCGGCCGGCTCAACGCCGTCACGATCGCCACGAACATGGCGGGCCGCGGCACCGACATCATCATGGGTGGCAATCCCGAAACGATGGCCTGGTCCGTGTTGCAGGAAAAGTACCCCACGCGGCTCGAAGTGCCCCCCGAGGAATGGACGCGGCTGGTGGACGAAATCGAACGCCGCGAAAACATGAAGGAGCAAGGCAAGTACGTGAAGTCGATCGGCGGCCTGCATGTCATCGGCACCGAGCGTCATGAGGCGCGGCGCATCGACTTGCAGCTCCGCGGACGCTGCGGCCGACAAGGCGATCCAGGCAGCAGCAGGTTCTTCCTGTCGCTCGAGGACGACCTGATGCGGATCTTCGCGGGCGCCTGGGTCAAGACGGTCCTCGATCGGCTCGGAATGCAGGACGGCGAACGGATCGAGAGCCGCATGGTCACGCGGCGGATCGAAGCGGCTCAGAAGAAGGTCGAGGAACGGAACTTCGAAGTCCGCAAAAACCTGCTCGAATACGACGAGGTGATGGACCAGCAGCGGCGGCGGGTGTACGGCTATCGACAGGACATCCTCGATGGCGGCAGTTGCCGCGAAACGCTGCTCGAAATGGTCCGCCGGCAAATCGACGTCAACGTCGGCATGTTCATGCAACGCGATTTCGGCGTCGACTCGTTCGCCCGCTGGGCCGGCGCGCAGCTCGCCTGCTCCCTCGAAGGCCGCGATTTCCGCGGCATGGATTACCGCGAGGCGGTCGACGCCGCGCGGACCCAGGCGGAACGCAACGCCGAGACGTTCGTTCAAGACGCCATCGATGAAAACTTGCCGGAAGGCGACGAGGAAGCCAGTTCCGAGTGGAATTGGGGCGCGCTCGCCAAGCTTTGCAACAACCGCTACAACACCAACCTTCGCGACCGCGATCTGAAGT
>JBIKVL010000301.1:0-5843 GCA_044356875.1 Pirellulaceae bacterium
AGGCTCATTGCGGTGCCTGAAGGCACCGCAGTCTAAAGGCTGCTGGGTTAACACAACAGCGAGGAATGTCGGTCGCGTTGACCACGATCCCGTCGCCCGCAAAGCACGATCGAGACACGCGCCCCAGTGAGCGCGTCCCGCTCGCGCGTTGAAACGCTGTGTGTGTCCGAATTCAGTCCCTCTGCGGACCAAGGTCACGTCGAGCTGGAACTGCCCACGATCGGAGAGGTTGGCGAACAATGTCAAGTTGACGTGGTCTATGACCGGCGTCGGTCAGCCTTGGAGGTTCTCATTTTGTTTTTGTGCGTGTCCCAACCTCCGCTATTGGGACGCTTTTGTCCTGCGACATCCAGTTAACCTGCACCAGCGACACACTCGCCTCGACGAACTGTCTCGCCGGCAACAGGCTTTGCCCGTAGGCATGGCGCCCGCAGGGTTTCCGAGTCGCCTTGTCCTTGGCCGCGATCTCGAATGCCCGCCGCGCCGCCCCACCCGCCACGAGGTCGACAGCCCGCTCGCGGTAACGGTCGTAAATGGCGGACGCCGCGTCACGCGCAAGCGAATGGAGCGCGGCATCCACGCCCGGCTTGAGCCCGGAATTCGGCCCGCCTTCGACTCTCAAACCCGGGCGGGCCGTTCAGCGCGAATTCAATGGGCCGAGCAGACAGCGGCGTTCGCTCACTCGGGCCATCGTCAGGCAAGCACACAACTTGCCGCCATTCATCGTGGCAAGGAAAAGCACTTTGGTGCCAGCCACCTTTTGCTTCTTTGAGGAGGGAATAGATTTACGTAGTCATGATCGTAGGCACTACGGCCAAGCCTGCGCTGACCGTAGGCTTCCATTGGTCTTTAAATCACCTTCGTCCCCTTTTTGCTCCCCGAATCCACACGAGCCAGCGTCTTCGGCTCGGCAGCAAACGGCGAGTGGCCGCATCAAGCCTGATTGGAAACGAAGCGGGGCCGTCATCTTTCAGACAGCCCCTAATCGTCCACACTAATCACTATTCACTAACCACTAATCACTAATCACTAACCACTAACCACTCACTTGCCTGCGGTGACGTCGTAGCACAGGATGCGGTCTTGTTCGCGGAGGAACAGTCGGCCGCCGGTGATCACGGGGTGGGACCAGCTCGGCATCGTTTCGTCGCCGGGGATCTTGAACGAGCCGGTTTCCTTGTAGCCCTCCGAAGTGGCTTTCGCGAGCGCGACGACGCCGTTTTGGAACCGGATATAGACGCAGCCATCCGCGGCGGCGAAGGCGGCCGAACCGCGTCCCGAGCCGCGTTCCTTCCAGACCACCTCGCCGCTCATCAGGTCCGCGCAGAATGGGACGCCGGCGTCGTCCGAGTCGCCGAACAGGTGGTTGCCCACGAGCACAATGCCGCCATGCTTGTTGGCGAGAGCCTGTTTGATCGGATAGATCTCCTCGACTTTCACCATGTTTTCGGGCTCGGCGATCTGTTTCAATAGAGCGCCACCGCGTTTGTAGCCAGCCGCGAAGAAGACGAGGTCGCCGCGGACGATCGGCGTGGGGATAACGGCCGTCGTGCGATCAATCTCGTAGCTCCAGAGCAATTTCCCGTCCGCGGCCCGCACGCCCATCGCGCCGCTGGCGGTGGTCGTGACGTAAACGCGAGTGCCGCCGACGTCGGCGATGACGATCGACGCATGGCCAGCGCCGCGGTCGCCAGGTCGAATGCATGTCCAAACGGGTTCGCCCGTCGTCTTGTTGACGGCCACCATGGTGTGCTTGTCACCGCCGGGAGTGAACACGGCCTTGTCGCCGTCAATCAGCACCGACTCGCTGTAGCCCCAGCCATCCCCCTTCTTCCCGCCGAACTCTTCCTTGAGGTCCTTCGACCATTTCACTTCGCCCTTGGCGGCGTCGCAGCAAAACAGCTTGCCGTAGGGCGTGATGACGTAGACGCGGTCGCCGTCCACGGTCGGAGTGGAACGCGAGCCTTGCCAGGTGGGAGCGCCGCTGTTCCAGGGCGAACCGGTTTCAGTTTGCCAGAGCGGTTTTCCATCTTCGAGGGAGAACGCCGACAGGAATTCGATCTTGTCGCCACTGCCGCTCGCGGGCGCGCCGTCGCCCAACGTGTAGATTTTGCCGTCAGCGACCGCGAGGCTGGCGTAGCCGCGGCCCGCTCCCTTGGTTTCCCACACGAGCTTCGGTCCTTCAGCAGGCCACGCTTGCAACAGGCCCTTGTCGCTGGAAACGGCCGAGCGGTCGGGACCGCGGAAGGTCGGCCAATTCGCGGCGGGATCAGCGGCCATCGCCGAATTGGCGACCAGCAAGCCGCCGGCCGCGCCCGCCAGCATGCCAGCGACGACACCTCCCACGGGCACCGAGGCGGCGAACAAAGCGGTCGCTGCCCAACGCCGCATGCGGCCCGCTAATCGCGGCCACGAGCGGTTGACGCTGTGGCCGACTCGCGATTGCGACCGAGCGTGGGTTGCGGCGTGATGTGCAGCGTGATTTTCAGCGGCGGACGCAGCGGCGGACGCGGCGGGTAGGTCGGTTTGGGAGGCGGATGGGTAGGCTCGTGGGCGCATGGAAATGAACACTCCGAAAAGGGCGAGATGGGATTGCCGGCGGCGGCGGTTGGCTTGGGAACGAGTCGCTCCGATCCCGCGAAGCCGGACGGGCGGGAAATGACGGCCGCTATCATAATCGCGCACGCGAGCCGGAGACTAGCGTCGCATCGTTGGTCCGCTGGCGGCGGATCGGGGGAGGAGGGCCGCGCTTCCCTCGCGCCTCGCCGCCCGTTAGAATCCGGCCGTTTCGCGGAAAACGCGTTCCGCGTCCCGAATTCCTCCGAGTGTCGCCATGATCCGATTCAAGCTGTTCTTGATGATGTTTCTCGAGTTCTTCATCTGGGGCGCCTGGCTGCCGTTGATTTTCGGCTATTTGCCGGCTTTGGGATTCTCGGCTTGGCAACAGTCGCTGATCCTCAACGCGTTTCCCGCCGCCGCGATTCTGGCGATGTTCTTCAGCAATCAGTTCGCCGACCGCAATTTCGCCGCCGAACGGTTTCTCGCGGTGAGTCATCTCATTGGCGGGGTGGCGATCATTGGCTGCGCTTTCGTAACGAACTTCTGGCTGTTCTTCGCGTGCATGCTGGTCCACTGCGTGTTTTACGTGCCGACGATTTCGATCACGAATTCGGTGGCGTTCGCCAGCATGAAAGACGCCCAAGAGGAGTTCGGCATCGTGCGGATGGGCGGAACGATCGGCTGGATCGCCGCCGCGTGGCCTCCCTTGTTCCTGCTCGTCGATTGGGCGAAGGTGGAAGCCGCCCAGACCAAGGGATTGATCGACTGGCTGGGGGCCGTCTTCGGGTCGCCGCTGGAAGGACGGGCGATGCAGGACGCCTCGTCGTGGACGTATGTGGTGGCGGGCGCCGCATCGTTGCTGCTCGCCGGATTTAGCCTCGGCCTCCCGCACACGCCGCCCAAGCCGGCGAGCGACAGCGACGATTCGCTGGCATGGCTGAAGTCGATGAAACTGCTGAAGCATCCGTTCGTGGCCGTGCTGTGGCTGGTGACGCTTGTCGACTCCTTCGTACACAACTGCTACTTCAACTGGACTGGCCGTTTCCTGCCGACGGTCGGCATCCCGGGCAACTGGGTCACGCAAGTGATGAGCATCGGCCAGATCGCCGAAATCCTGACGATGGGCGTACTCGGGTACTTCCTCAAGGCGCTCGGCTGGCGGACCACGCTGATCATCGGCGTCTTGGGGCATGCCGCGCGCTTCGCCGTCTTCGCGTTCTGCGGTTCGGCCGACTACAAAGTGCTGATCATCACGGTGCAAGTGCTGCATGGCATCTGCTACGCGTTCTTCTTCGCGACCGTTTACATCTTCGTCGACGAGTACTTCCCGAAAGACATTCGCACCAGCGCCCAGGGTTTGTTCAACCTGATGATTCTCGGCGTCGGCGCTTTGTTGGCCGGTTTCATCTGCCCGCCGCTGTTCGAAGCGTTCACGAAGGATGGCGAGACGAATTTCCGCGGCCTGTTCCTGATCCCGTGCCTGTCGGCCGCCGCCGCCGCCGCCGCGCTCGGACTGTTGTTCTGGCCGCCGTCGAAAGACCGCTTCGCTCAGGAGAACGGTTGATCAAGCGTTCGCGAACGTCCATCGCCGCGGCCCGCGCCGCGGCAACGGGGAGCAACGACGCATGACGATGGTCGACTGTCGCGCTTTCGCTTGCCAACGCCGGCGCCGACCGCGAGCGTGGCCGGCCGCCGACGCTCGGGCGATTGCTGACGCGATTCGTCCCGCGATTCGTTCGGGGATTCCTGCCGCGATGGCGGTGATCGGCGCCGTTCTGATCACGGTTTTGGGGGGAGCAGCTGTCGGGGGCGAGGCGGAACCGCCGGGTTCGCCGGGGCCACAAGCTGCCGAGCGTTTGGAGGCGGGGTTCGCCGAGGCCGACATCACGCCCGTGCTCGATCCATCGCGGCCGGTGTGGATCGCCGGTTATGGCATGGGGCGCCGAGCGACCGGCGTCCACGACCCGCTGCGGGTCCGCGCCGTAGTGCTCCGCGACGGCGTTCGCAAGTTCGCGCTCGCCTGCGTCGATCTCGTGGGGCTGCAGTACCCCGAGACGAAGCGAATTCGGGCGCGATTGCCGGAATTCGCGGAAGTGATGGTTTCCAGCACGCACAATCACGAAGGGCCGGACGTCATCGGTATCTGGGGCGCGAACCCCTTGCAACGCGGTGTCGACGACCGCTATCTCGATCTGGTCGTCGACCGGGTTGTGGAAGCGATCCGCGCCGCGGACCAGGCGGCCCGACCCGCCGAAGCCAAGTATGGGGAAGCCGAAGACGAGTCGCTGGTGGGCGACTCGCGTCTTCCGAAGGTGAAAGACGGCAAGCTCCGCGTGGTTCGTTTCGATTCGCCCACCGCTGTTGACAAGTCGCCTACCTCACCCGCCGCTCCGGCCGTTCCCGACAAACCGCCCACGAACAAACAATCCAAGCCGCTGGGACTGCTCGTGGTTTGGACGTGCCATCCCGAGGCGATGGGGTCGCGCAACACGCTGCTCACCGCCGACTTCGTCGCCGCGACCGTGGCCAAGCTTCAAGCCGATCATGGCTGTCCCGTGGCCTACTTCAGCGGCGCCGTCGGCGGGTTGATGGCGCCCCCTGACAACCGCATTCGCGACGCGGCCGGCCGACTGCTGGAAGAGGGCGATTTCGCGTACAGCGATGGCTATGGCGAAGCGGTCGCCGCGTTGGCGAACAAAGCCCTGAAACAAGCCACTCCGATCCGCCTCACGCCGCTCGCCGCCGCCACCGAGCGAATCGCCCTGCCGGTCGAGAACAAACTGTATCGAGCCGCTCGCGCGATGGGCGTGCTGCAACGCCCGATGATTCAGCCGGAAGGCACAGCGGAGGGAACAAAACCTTCGAAAGCTTCCAGCCCCTCGGTCGAAACCGAAGTGGGCCTGTTGCTGCTGGGAGAGCTGGGAGTGGCTTGCATTCCCGGCGAGATCTATCCGGAATTGGTTTACGGGGCGTTTCAGGATCCGGTCGAGCCGCATGTGGATTTTCCGACCGCCGCGAGGGAACCAACCGTCGCCAGTTTGATGCCGGGACCGCGTTGGCTGCTCATCGGGTTAGCGAACGACGAGGTCGGTTACATTCTTCCGAAAAGCCAGTGGGATGAACGGCCGCCGTACGCGTACGGCCGTGACAAACCGCAATATGGCGAGATCAACAGTTGCGGGCCGGATGCCGCACCAATCATCCTGCGGTCGCTCGAACGCTGTGGGCAACGTCTGAAGCGGGCGCCGGCTGCTCCGTAGCCGCTCGAGCGGCCACCGCGTTCG
>JBIKVL010000302.1:0-5831 GCA_044356875.1 Pirellulaceae bacterium
CGTGAGCATCGAGCGGCCCGTCGGGCCGGGCGGCTTACGCCGCTCCGCTCGTGCCGCTCCGCGACGGCGATCGTGCTTGCGGCCGAGCCATCGCCTACGGCTCGGCGGTAAACGAGGAAGGCGGTAAGCGCACGCGTTTTAGCGGAGCGGCGTAAGCCGCCCGGCGCTCCGGTTTTCCGGATAGTGCTGTCATGCTAGCATTCGCGGCCATGGCGACCACTCCGATGATGCAGCAGTACCACGACGCGAAACAGGCATGCGGCGACGCGCTGCTGCTGTTCCGAATGGGGGACTTTTACGAACTGTTTTTCGAGGACGCCAAGACGGCCGCCCGCGTGCTCGGTTTAACGCTCACCAGCCGCGATAAAGGCGAGAACCCCATTCCGATGGCTGGCTTCCCGTTCCATCAGCTCGATGGCTACCTCGCCAAGTTGATCCGTGCCGGCTATCGGGCGGCGGTGTGCGAACAGGTCGAGGATCCGAAGAAGGCGACCGGCTTGGTCCGTCGCGAGGTTACCCGGGTCGTGACCGCCGGCACGCTGACCGACGACGCGTTACTCGATCCCCGCGAGAGCAACTATCTGGCCGCCGTCTGTGGCGGCTCGGGAAAGGACGGTTCCTCGACGGATCGGGTCGGGATCGCCTGGGCGGAACTGTCGACCGGTCGGTTTTACGCCGCCGAGTTTCCACGGTGGCAACTGGCCGACCAACTGGCCCGCATTCGTCCCGCCGAGTGTCTTGTGGCCGAGAGCGGCGCGAACGCCATTTCCCGTTCCCGCGATTTGATGGTCACCGCGCGGCCCGACTGGGCGTTCGGCCATGAAAACGCGCTGGCCGCGCTGACTCGCCATTTCCGCACGCGAACACTGGAAGGGTTCGGGTTCGGCGACGCCGATTCGCTGGCGGTACGCGCTGCGGGCGCCACGCTGGAGTATCTGAAGGAGACCCAGCGGGTATCGCTGGACCACTTGGACCGTCTAATCCCGTATCGTCCGGGGCAAACGCTGGAGATTGACGAGGCTTCCCGGCGAAGCCTGGAAATCTCCCGCACGATGCGCGAGGGAAAACGCGATGGCTCGCTGCTGGCGGTCATCGATCGCGCGACGACGCCGATGGGCTCGCGGATGCTTGCCGACTGGCTGGCCGCTCCGTTGACCGATCGCGGGCGGCTCGAAGCGCGGCTGGACGCCGTCGCCGATCTCCGCGACTCGGCCACCTTGCGGGACACGCTACGCGAGCACCTGCGGGGAGTCTACGACCTGGAACGCCTTCTGGCCCGAGTGGTCACGGGCCGAGCCAGTCCCCGCGATTTATCGTTCGTCGGCCGCACGCTCGCCAGCCTCCCGCGATTGAAAGATCCGCTCACGGGCCGAGCGGCCGCCTTGCTCGAAGAACTTCGCACGCGGCTGGATGAATGCCCTGAACTGCGCGACGAACTGGCCCGCGGCTTGCAGGATGATTGCCCGCTGTCCGCCCGCGAGGGCGGCTTCATTCGCGCCGGTTACTCGGCGGAACTCGACCAACTGCGCGAGCTCGCGTCCGGCGGCAAACAGTGGATCGCCCAATACCAAGCCCAGGAAGCCCAAGCGTCCGGCATTCCCACGCTGAAGGTGGGCTACAACAAGGTGTTTGGCTATTTTATCGAGATCACCAATACGCACAAAGACAAAGTCCCGCCGCAATACATCCGCAAGCAAACGATCGCCAACGCCGAACGTTATATCACTCCGGAATTAAAAGAGTACGAAGACCGGGTTTTGAACGCGGACCAACAGGCCATCGAGTTGGAATTGTCGCTCTTCCAATCGCTTCGCGACCGCGTGGCCGACTCGGCCCATCGCCTGCAAGGCGTGGCGACGGCGATCGCGGAACTGGATGTGCTCGCGGGACTGGCCACCTTAGCGCGTGAACGCGGCTATTCGCGGCCGACCCTGGTCGATGAACCCGTTTTGCGAGTCGTCGAGGGACGCCACCCGGTGCTCGACATCCTGGAGCCGGCGGGAACGTTTGTTCCCAACGATACCGTGGCGGGCCCCGGCGCGGGCGGCGGGTCGATCTTGCTGATCACCGGCCCGAACATGGCTGGCAAAAGCACTTATATCCGCCAGGTGGCGCTGCTGACGCTGATGGCGCAGATCGGCAGTTTCGTGCCGGCGAAAACGGCGGAGATCGGCATCGCCGACCGGATTTTCGCGCGGGTTGGGGCGAGCGACGAATTGTCGCGCGGGCAAAGCACGTTTATGGTCGAAATGACCGAAACGGCCCGCATCCTCAACACGGCCACCGCGCGAAGCCTCGTGATCCTCGACGAGATCGGCCGCGGCACCAGCACCTACGATGGCGTGTCGCTCGCCTGGGCGATCGTGGAATTCCTGCACGATCGCATCGGCTGCCGCACGCTGTTCGCCACCCATTATCACGAACTGACCGACCTCGCGAAGTCGCTCGACGGCATCCGCAATCTCAATGTGGCGGTCAAGGAATGGGAGGACAACGTGGTCTTCCTGCACAAGATCATCGACGGCGCGGCGGACAAAAGCTACGGCATTCATGTTGCCCGGCTAGCTGGCATCCCGAAGGAAGTGAACGAGCGGGCGAAACAGATCCTCGCGCAGTTGGAATCCGAACACCTTGGCGAGGACGGCCGGCCGAAAATCGAACGCCGCTCCACCAAACGGCGCCGCGGAGATTTGCAAATGACCCTATTCGCGCCTTACGACCACCCGCTGATCGAAAAGATCCGCGGCGTCGACGTCAACGCGATCACTCCAATCCAAGCGTTGCAATTGGTCCAACAATGGAAACAAGACCTGGATTCGGAGCGGCATAACTAACCAGTCGCAGGTTGCCATCCGTGTCATCCGTGCCATCCGTGCCATCCGTGGTTAAATAGCTCGATGCCCGGCGAACCCTGGCGATGAACGCCCTTCTCGAGCGTTTCCCCGACGCCCTTATCCCATTCCCATATCCCATTTCTCTTCCCAATTCACCGTCACGTTCGCTGCCACGAAACAAGGGGGCTTGTGATGCTGGACTTTTTCTTCAAGCGACATCGGTTCAAGCGACATGGTTTCAAGCGGGCTTGGCCCGGGCAGGCATTCGCGGCCAGCTGTTCGCGCCGGACGGCAGCGCTCCGCGACGTGATCTTACTGATCGGCGTCGCGCTGGCCCCGTTTGCACAGGCGGCTGATCTGCCGCTGATTGGCGGTGTCGAGTCGCAGCCACTCAAAGCGCAAGTCCGTCGGGTCGCGGAGGCGCTCGAATTCCTTGGCCAGCCGCTCTCCGCCGAACGCCGCTCGGCGCTCGACAAGGCGTTGGAGACGGTGGACGAGGTCGAGGCGGTCGCGGCGATCCAGAAGGCGCTCGATCCGCTCGTACTGGCCGCCGTGAGCGTCAATCCCGAGAGCCGCGTGAAGGCGGATCGGGGACCGGCCCCGGCGATTTTGCATGAGCAGGGCTGGTCGGTTTTTCTTGTCAAAGTGCATAACGAAGCGGGGGTGACTGGAAAGTTGGCGGTCCGCAGCCCGAACGCCGCGCCGCTCCATAAACGCTCGACCGGCTCGCCCGATCCGCAGCCAACCGTCAAGCCGTCCGACGTGCCCGATCGCTGGCTCGATATCGCCTCCTTCGATTCACAGCCGCTCCGCGACTCGCTGTCAGGGCTCGCGGTCGAGTATCGGATCGTGCAGCTTTACAGCCGCGACAGGGGGAAGCGCGAAGCGAAACTCGCGTTCGATGTGGGCCAAGGCACGCAGGATCTGGGGTTCCGCAACGAAGTGCCGATCCTGTTCGAATGCCAGCCGGCGGTGCCCGTGACGCTGGAGGTGGTCGATGCCGACGGCAAACCAACGACCGGTCAGTTTGTGATCAAGGACAAGCAGGGACGCGTCTATCCGGCCCGATCGCGGCGGTTGGCACCGGACTTTTTCTTTCATGACCAGATCTATCGCCACAGCGGCGAGACGGTCACGGTGCCTCCGGGCGAATACCAAGTGACTTATACGCGCGGTCCCGAGTACCGCGTGTTGGAGCGGAAAGTCACGGTGCCGAATGCGCCGCGGCACTCCGAACGGTTCGAACTGAAACGCTGGATCAAGCTGGCCGACCGTGGCTGGTTTTCGGGTGACCATCATGTCCATGCGGCAGGCTGCGCTCACTACGAATCGCCGACGCAAGGCGTGACGCCGGCCGACATGATGCGGCACATTCTTGGCGAGGACTTGAATATCGGCTGCGTATTGTCCTGGGGACCTTGCTGGTATTATCAAAAACAGTTTTTTGACGGCAAAGTGCATAAGCTTTCGCAACCTGATTACCTGATGCGGTACGATGTCGAAGTGTCGGGTTTTCCGAGCTCGCATGCCGGCCATTTGTGCCTGCTGCGGTTGAATGAAGACGATTATCCGGGAACCACTCGGATCGAGCAGTGGCCGAGTTGGGATTTGCCGGTGCTGAAGTGGGGCAAAGAGCAAGGTGGCGTGGTCGGGTTTTCGCATAGCGGCTGGGGCTTGCAAGTGGGCGGCCGCGAACTGCCTAGTTATGAAATGCCGAAATTCGATGGCATCGGAGCCAACGAATACATCGTCGACGTGGTCCACGATGTGTGCCATTTTATTTCCGCCGTGGACACGCCCATTCTCTGGGAATTGAGCATTTGGTACCACACGCTCAATTGCGGCTACCGCTGCCGTATCAGCGGCGAGACGGACTTTCCCTGCATTTACGGCGACCGCGTGGGACTGGGCCGCGTCTACGTGAAGCTCGACCCCAAACAAGGACTCGATTACGACAAGTGGGTCCTCGGAATCCGCGATGGCCGCAGCTACTGTGGCGATGGGCTCAGCCATTTGTACGATTTCCAGCTCAATGGTTTGGGAGTGGGCGAGCCGGGCGCTGGGGGACAGGCAAGCGTGTTGGCGATCAAGGCGGGCGAATCGCTGAAGGCGACGGTCCGCGCCGCCGCCCTACTGGAGCAAAAGCCCCGGGAGGAAATCCGTTCCAAGCCGCTCGACCAAAAGCCGTACTGGCATGTCGAACGGTCGCGAATCGGCGATTCGCGGCGAGTGCCTGTCGAGTTGGTGGTCAACGGAGTCGCGGTCGAGAAGCGGGAAATCGAGGCGGACGGCCGGGACGTCGAGTTGGCGTTCGACTACAAACCGACAAAGTCGTGCTGGGTTGCCTTGCGGATTTTTCCCACCTGCCACACGAATCCGATCTTTGTGGAGGTCGGCGGACAGCCGATTCGGGCGAGCCGCCGCAGCGCTCAGTGGTGCTTGGACGCGGTGGATGTTTGTTGGAAACAGAAAGAGCGCGCGATTCGCATGGAAGAACGCCCCGCCGCCGCCGCCGCCTACGATACGGCTCGCAAGGCCTACGCGAAGATCCTGTCGGAAAGCAAAGAATAGGCCAGCGCCCAGTTCATTTGCCGGGTCAGCTCTAAGGTAGAGTGTCTTTGTGAGAGCCAAGAAGCGAGCGCGAACAAGGCGTTGCACGCGAGCAGGCGGTAGCGCTCGGTTAGGGGCGACCGAAGAATAACTTCCCTAACGGCATGTCTAATAGAACGGATCTCGCGTCTAGCCACTCCCGTTTCTTAGCTAGTAGTGCCCGTTCTTGTATTTTGGCCGGTCTACCACGGCAGCTTCTCGATTGGCTCGCTCCTTCGGGGCGTGAGGACGGTCGGATCAAGTCGGCGGGGATCTAAAGAACCACCAACCCCGCAGAAACTGGTCATGCGTCGAGAAACCGCCCTGCCCCGAAGGGGCAAAACAGATTAGCCCAGGGCAGAGCGACGCGGCGCAGCCGCGGAGCGCCGCCCTGGGTAAACGGCCACC
>JBIKVL010000303.1:0-5822 GCA_044356875.1 Pirellulaceae bacterium
TCTTCGCGGTGCTCGATTGCTCGGCGGAAGCGGTTGTCGGTCGAACCGCGAGCACGCGCACCTCGGCGTGGCGGTCATCCAATTTGCGGACCCGTTGGCTGGGGCCGGCGGGAAACACGTCATCGATCGAACCCGAGGCGATTTCCGCCAAGTACACGATTTCGCGGCTCCCGTGAGGATCGGGCGGCATGTTGGCCACGGGGATGCGGGTCGCCGCGCCCAAATCAAAGGCGGCGTTGGCGGACTGCTCGGCGAGCGCCGCCGCTTGATCGGTTCGTACGGTTTCCATTCCCGGCGGAGGAAATGTCGAGACCGAGCGGACCGATTCCCCCTCATCGTCGATCCAATGCGTGGATTCCAGCTTGATCGCGCCCACGGTGTCGACACGGCGGATCTTGCGGAGCGATCGCGACTGGCCTTCGATCCGCAACGCCTCGATCCCCGCGTCCTGTAATTCGGTCTTGCCGATTTGATTGAGCAGCGGCACGAGCGCTTGCACTCTCCGCCGCTCGCCGGATTTCCACGGTTGACGCATCAACCGCTCGACGGCGTAGAAGCCGCCAAGTTGCTCAGTCCACGGCAGCGACTGACGCTCCGTCTTGCCGGGCGTCGCCGTTTCGATGTCCAGCTTTCCGTCCGACACTTGGCCGCGGGTCAACGTCCATTCACCGCCCGACGAAACTTGGCTCTCAAACCGCACCATTCCGCCAACGGGCCGTTCCCAACTGACAAGCCGCAGAGTCTGCCGCAGTTGCTGCCCGAATCGCGCTAGGGCGACGGTTTGCTCCATTTCGATCCGTTCGAGCGGTTCGCCATTTTCGTCCCGGACGCGTTCGATTCGAGTGCGGGCATGGCCCACTTTCTGGCCCTCGATTCGGCTGATTTCCCAGACTTCGCGAACCTTCTCGAATTGGGTTGTCGTCGCGGCCGGGGTCGTCGCGGCTGATGTCGTGGGGGCCGGTGTCGCGGCGGCATCTGGCCTGCCGGTGGGCGTCGACAGCTTGGAATCCGACGGCCGACAGCTCAAGCTGGCGGCCATCGCGACCAGCAAACCGGCTGCTGGGTACCGAGCGGACAACACGCTTGTCACCAGATTTCCAAAACGCGGGCAAACCGATCCTAGTCGCCAAACGTACAGTAACACTGTCGTGCGAAGGAAACAGTAGATACGCGCGGCGACAACGCCCACGTGGCGGAAAATCGACATTTTGAGCGTCTCGCGGCAAGTTGGTCGCGACCGGAACAACCGTTGAATGACTCGGGCTGAATTGTCGCGACACGCGTTGGCTTCGACCAGGGTGGCGCGAGCGCGGTGCTAGACTTCCCGGGAAGCGACAGGAGAAGGCCCTGCGGCCGAACCATCCGCTTTCGACGCCTCCAACGCTCGCGCGGCGTTGGTCGCGAATTCTCCCCAATCAGATGGCTTTTGCGCGAAATCGTAACCTAGGTTTATCCAGTCCCTTCGATTCGGCCACGGATGTGCCAACTCCACTCGACAACGTCTTCGTGTTCGCCTGATTCGGGGTTAGGAAATGGGCTTTTTGAAACGTATCTTTGGCAACGAATCGATCGGGGAAGCGGCCGCGCCGGTCGCGGAACCTGGCGCGACCTCATGGACGGAAGAGCAGATGGAAGCGCATTTGGAAGTCGCCCGCTACGGCGATTTTCTGTTGACCGACGCCATCCGGCCGTCGTTCGACGTCCGCGTAATGCCGCGGCAAGGCTTTCGCCATGACCACTATCGCGACGAACAGACCCGCTCGAGCATCCCTGTTCTGATGGCGTCGGCGTCGGCGGAACGACTCTTTGACCTGTTCCTCGACCTACTGGAACCGCTGGGCGATGACGTCGACGTCGTGCTGGAAACGAGCCACCATCGCGAACATGGCGGACACCTGGATCTGTATCGCGAGAGTATCGAGTTGCCGATCCTCAAAAGTCTGCTGTGCGATTACGAGAACCTGTTGCTCAACGACGGCTGCACCGGCATCGCGGTGCTGAATCCGGCCCTGCCGCAGGAAGTGCAATTCGACGAGCACAAGCTGTTGATCGTCTACGGCAAGCCGCTCCAACCGTTCGAGCAGGTGTTTCGGCGCTACGGCGTGCCACGGATCGACAATTTGAAATTCGTGACCGAAGCCGAGCACGTGCATTCATCGAACGACGGATTCGCAGGCGAATTCGAGCAGTTTCGCAACCAACTGGGCATCGAACGCCGTGGCGGCAAAGCGGCTTGGTAGCCGTCGCCAAGAAGTTCCCCGACCGCGACCTAACGCCGCGCAGCGATTGCCGACTTAGCGGCGATCTCCGGCCCCGCGGCGATCTCCAGCCGCGATTATGGGGCCCCTGGCGATTACGGGTCTCGCGGAGATCTCCGGCCCCGCGGCGATTACGGGGCCCGCGGAAATTTCAAGCCTTGTTTCGCAAGAAGTACCGCTGTACTTCCGCGACGCAGGGTTGACCGGTTGGCGACAGTTCCGCACAACGCGCTTCGGCCGTCCGCGCCCTTAGCAGGCAGGCTTTGGTCCGCGTGTTGACGCCCTCGGCCAAGTCGAGGTCGATGTCGGCGGCGGCGAGGCCAAAGCAAGCGCAGATCGGCGCGGCGGGATCCTTGGGGAAGACCGGCGTGCGAACGGCGGACGCCGCGATCGTCCGTTCGAACATGTCAAAGTAGACGACATCGCATCCGGGCGACGGACAGAAATTCGCCGATTCCGCGATCGACACGCTCGCCGGTTCTCGGACGTGCCGAAGCACGACGTCCCGCCGCACTGGCACCCCGATCGCCCCGCACTTGGGACATAACTCGTCGGTCGAGTCCGATTCGCGGACAAACGCTTTGTTCATGCGGCGGCTTCCCGGCGTGGCGACAAGAGGCTCATAGCGGAGTCGACCAACACCGGCGGAACAAACGCCAAATTCGCGATGATCATCGCCAGACCAAAAGTCGGCATTCCCAGACATAACGCGATGCCGCCATGGACCGCGATCGCCATCGCCAACATGACCGGCCGCGTTAACTTCGGCCACACCAACACGGGATAAAACGTCTCCCAAAACACGGTGGCATGGGAGAGCAACGCGATCAGCCACGGCCAGTGCGCGAGCCACGTCATGTCCATCGACTGATATTCGAAGTTGGCGACCGCGAACCACACGGCGCTGCCGTCCCACCACGAAGTTCCCTTCAGCTTGCTGATGCCGCCGAAAAGATAGACGACACACAAATGGACTTGGATCAGTCGTATCGCCACATTGGCCGAAACCGTGGCCAGCGCATGCACCGAGTCGCTGGCGTAGGGACTGGCCGACGCACCAGACGATGAAGGGGCCAGTGACTCGGACGAGGAGTGCACGGAGACCGCCGGCTTAGCGGACGCGCCACTCAACGTGTCGCTTGGACTGCCGGTTCGCAACGACTCGCTTCGGCGCTCTCGCCCCTGCCGCCGCCGCCACCAGGCGTCGACCGAGTAGGCCGCGCCCGCCGGGCCCACGACCAAATACATGGCCAGCATCGCGTTCACTTGATCGAGGCCGAACAAAGCCCCTTGCAGCCGATGGCAGTAAGCCAAGGTCGCGATCCAAGCCAACACGGCGGCGACACGCGTGAACACCCCGAGGGTCAACGCCGCGAACACGATCATCGCCGCGATGTGGGCCGTCCACAGGGCCGCCGGCGATTCGAGATACCAAAGGTAGCTCCAAGCGTAGCTGCCCCCGCCCGGGCCGCCGCTGAGAAACTGGTTGGCGTCCCGCGATACCCAACTATGTTTACCCAGGAACGCTTCCAGGTCCAACGCCCAGACCGCATGCGTGTAGAACAACATCGCTCCGGCGAAAATGCGGATCAACGCGAGCGTATGGGGAGCGGCAGGAGCGAACCAGAACCGGTCCCACCCAGCCACCACCGCGGCGAACCAATCCCGCGTGGCCATCGCCGTCCGTCGTGTCGCCTCGCCGAATGTCATGGCGGCACCTCGGCAAACAGCCGCGCGTCATCGGGATGGAGCGAGTAGCTTTCGGGCGCGTTGAGCCGCCGGCGCCGCTCGCGAATCTCGTCCACCCCCGCCAACCGATGCTCGACGCGCCCCAGCACCGCCGACGCGGCGCCACGGTCATGCAGCAGATGTTGCAGGTACGAGTCGCGGAGGGTGTGGTAGTAGGTCTCGTAGCTCTCGCGACTCCGCCGCCATTGCATCAATTCGTCGATGTTCTCCGACAAACCCGGCGGAGCGACGCTCGGCACATGCCCGACCCATAGGCGTTCGCTCAACATGAAATGCCGATGGTAAAGCAGTCGCGGTCGATGCTGTCGCAGATCCGGAAAACGCAGTTCCTCCGAAGGCCGCCCGTCCGCATATTCCAGTTTCACTCGGAACAGATGGCTCGGACCGGGATCCGGAGCGAAAAACGCGTACCCGTGCTGGAGGAACATCGCCTCGATGTAAGGATGAAACCAACGCATAGCCGCCAATGCCGCCGGCGATCCCTCGGAGACGCCCGGAGCCGGCGTGCTGGCGAAGGTGAACGGCGCGAGGAACACCGCCGCCAGATGCCCCGCAATCAACAGGCTGGCCCCCCACCGCGCTCGACGCGACCAGCACCGCGACGTCTCAGCAACCGATGGCCCATGGTCGGTGGCCATATCAAGGGACGGCGGATTGGCCTCGGACGAGGTCGTTTCAGAGGCGGACGCGGACGTGTTCGCGGCCTTCACGGACTGCAAGGTCTGCGCATCCCCCGTGTCGGCAGCGGCACGTGACGACGTCCCTTGCCGTTTATCAGAGGTCGAAGCGGAGGACTTAGGGCCCTTGCGCGGGGCGGGGGCGGAACTGGCCATAGGGAGAAAATCGACCCAAGTCAGCCTCCACCCAAAGGCGCACTCGCCTGTGCCGCACAAATGGCAAGCGCCGACCGACCGAACCGGCCAGATTGATCGCCAAGTTCGCCACAACTGGCAGCGCCATCGCAGACCCAACGCCGGCTGAGACGCAAAAAAACCCTTGCCGTCCTCACGGATGGCAAGGGTTCCAAGTTTCACCGTATCCGCATCGCTGACCTTGCCCGAGCATCATTCACTCGACTCGGTCCCATCGATGACGGACCACCCACGCTCACTCACCGAGCGTCGGCAATCTTTTCCGAATCCAAGTCGAACCGCAGCGTTCGGTCGTCGCCCGCCTTCAACGAGACCATCTCTTCACGGCTCACGACTTCGCCGTTGCGTTCGAATTCGACGCGGACCTTGTAGTTCGCCCATTCCTGACCCGCCGGGAGGCTGCTCGTCGAGAATGTCCGGACCGTGCCGGTCGCGGTCGTCTCGTTGCCGCCGAGGAACACCTTCGCATCGGCCGGCACATGCACGGTCAGCGAGGTCTCCATGGCTCCCTTCGGCAGATCGAACGCCAAGTCAGCGTTCTCGCCCGCCCGCAACTGGACCGTCTTGACCTGCTCGACAACCTGTCCGTCACGCTTGGCTTGAACGCGAACTTCATAAGTATAGCGGTAACCGCTCGACAGGCCCCGCGAGACGAACGAGCGCTGCTCGCCCTGGCTCGAGGTGGCCAAACCATTCACGAACACCTTCGCGTCAGCTGGGACGTTGACCAAAATCATGGCCTTGCCGGCGCGGTAAGAGGCACCCGAAGCCGGCGGCGGCAACGCGTCGCCAGGGGCCGGGGCTGGAGCCGCATCGGCCGGCGCCATCGGCGGGTTCATCGGCACGCCCGGCATGGGCGCTTCCGGCATCGGGGCGTCCGGCAACTGGCGAACTTCCGGAGCCGGCGCCACCGGAGCGGCTGGAACCGAGTAGTAGGTACCAC
>JBIKVL010000304.1:0-5817 GCA_044356875.1 Pirellulaceae bacterium
GTCCGACTTTGGTTTCTGGATCGCTCGGTGTGAATTATCAGATCGCGAGCTTTTACGGCGGTACGGGGCTCTTGATCGCGGTGAGTGTGGCGTTCGACTTGGTGCAGAAGATCGACAGCCACTTGGTGATGCGAAATTACAGCGGACTTCTCGAGTCGTAATCGCCTTCCGCCCCTGGTCGCTTGAAACGGGGCGATGCCCATGAGTGCCCTTCATGCCGTCGTCTGACCCGGGTGTGTTGCCGCCCACGCAAGCCCACAATCGTTCCGCAATGTTCATTGTCCTTTTCGGGGCACCCGGGGCGGGCAAGGGGACTCAATCCCAGAGATTGATCCGCAGTTTAGGAATCCCGCACCTGTCAACGGGCGAGATGCTGCGGGCCGCGAAAGCCTCTGGCAGTGAGTTGGGTCAGACGGCCGCGTCCTACATGGACGAGGGGCGGCTAGCGCCGGACGAGTTGGTTGTGGGAATCGTTTGCGAGCGGTTGTTGGAGCCCGATTGTTCGCTGGGCTGTTTGTTCGACGGTTTTCCACGCACGGTCGAACAGGCGCGGTTACTGGACCGGTTCCTGTCGGAAAAGGGAATGCGCGTCTCGGTGGTCATTGAGATACGCGTGCAGATGGCCGAGTTGCAGCGGCGAATGCTGGAACGCTCGCGGGTGGAGCGTCGAGTGGATGACACGCCGGAAACGATCCAGCGGCGGCTACAGGTGTTTGAGGCTCAGACCGCCGCCGTCTTGAGTTATTACGAAAGTCAGGATCGGGGCACCGTGGAGTCCGTGGACGGGTTGGGTGGGCCGGACGAGGTGTTCGCTCGGATCATGACTGCCGTGGAGCGGCATCGCGGACGCATCTGTCCATGCTAAGGCTCAAGTCGGCCCGCGAGTTGGCCAGGATGCGGTGGGCTGGACTGATCGTTTGGCGGGCCCATCAAGCGGCGGCGGCGTTGGTTGCGCCGGGCGTGAAGACGTCGCAATTGGACGAGGCGGTGGAATCGGTGTTTGCCCGATACGGCGCCGAGCCGTTGTTTAAGGGAGTGCCGGGAGTTGTGCCGTTTCCGGCGGCGACCTGCGTGTCGGTGAACGAGGCGGTGGTTCACGGGATTCCTGGACCGCGAGTTCTGCGGGCTGGAGACATCGTGAGTGTGGACACGGGTTGCCGGTTCGAAGGTTGGTGTGGCGATTCGGCGTACACGCATGCGGTCGGCACGATCGTGCCTCGGTGGCGGCAGCTGTTGGATGTGACCCGCGAGTCGCTTGAGTTGGCGATTCGATTGCTTGGGGTTAAGCGTCGCTGGAGCGAGGTCGCAACGGAGATGGCGGCCCTGGTAAGCTCGGCGGGTTTTTCGACGGTTGAGTCGTTCTGCGGACATGGCATTGGCAGCGGCATGCACGAGGATCCGCAGGTGCCAAACCATGTGTCGGAATCGCTGAGGACCCGGGATTTCGAACTGCGGCCGGGGCTGGTTTTGGCGATCGAGCCGATGGTGAACTTGGGTGGGAAACGTGTGCGGTGCTTAGCCGACCATTGGACGCAGGTCGCGGCGGACGGTCTGCCAAGCGCTCATTTCGAGCACACGGTGGCGTTGACCGAGCAGGGCCCGTGGGTGCTGACCGGTCCGCCCGCAACTGCCGAAGAAATCGCGTTTTGCCAACGTTAGATTCGCGGGCCAAGGCCGGAGATTTGCGGGCCAAGGCCGGTCGAACAGCGATTGGGAGGGCCGGTTGGAGGGACCGCTATGCGAATCTTGATCACGGGTGGGGCTGGTTACATCGGCAGCCACACTTTTGCCTGGTTGGTTCGTCAGGGGCACGAGGTCTGGGCCTTGGACAACCTCTCGCTTGGTCACCGAGGGGCCGTGCCCCGTGACCGGTTGGTGATTGCCGACTTGCTGGATACTCCGCGGTTGGTCGTCTGTTTGCGTGAATTGCGGATCGAGGCGGTGGTCAATTTCGCGGCCCTGTCTTTGGTTGGAGAAAGCGTTGAGCGGCCTTTGGCCTACTACCGGACCAATGTGGGCGGGGTTGTCTCGTTGTTGGACGCGATGGTTCAGGCGGGGGTGCGGCGGTTGGTGCAGTCGAGCACGACGGCGGTGTTCGGCAGTCCAGTGGTGGACCGGATTGGCGAGCAACTTCCGAAGGCGCCAATCAACCCTTACGGTCATTCCAAGGCGATGGGCGAGCGGGTGTTGGAGGATGCGGCGGCGGCGCACGGACTGGCGGTGATCGCGCTGCGTTACTTCAATGCCGCCGGTGCCTGTCCGTCGGGCGAGCGTGGCGAGGATCATCGGCCCGAGACTCACTTGATCCCGCTGGCCTTAGAGGTGGCGATGGGCAAGCGGGCGTTGCTCAAGGTGTTTGGCGGCGACTATCCGACCACCGATGGTTCCTGTGTGCGCGACTATGTCCATGTGGATGATCTGGCGGCGGCGCACGCCTTGGCGATCGACAAGACGGCGGCGTCGATTGCCACTGGGCGATTCGACGCTTTCAATCTCGGCAGCGGCCACGGTTCTTCGAATTTGGAGGTGATCGAATCATGTCGGCGGGTCACTGGGATGGCGATTCCGATCCGCATGGTGGAACGGCGTCTGGGCGATCCGCCACGGCTGGTGGCGGATTCCGAGCGGGCTCGAAGGGAACTCGGCTGGACGCCGCGATATGCCGACTTGGATTCGATCATCGGCACGGCGTGGAATTGGCACCGCAGCCGGCCCAACGGGTTCGGGGATTAATTTTGGCGCCGTCCTGGCGAAACATCTTTGTATTTAAGGGGTTGAATCGATTAGATTGGGGCGGTGGATTGGGTGGCGTTTTTTTGTTTCGCGGGGGGAGCTTCATCATGCGGAAGTTGATCAAGCGGCTGATCGGGTTGCGGGGCTTGGCGGCGGGAATCGCCAGTGCGGGATTCTTGGCGGTGGCGTTGTCGGGGATTGCCGCGTCGGCGGACGAGGGGTGGCTGGTGGATTTTGAAGCGGCGAAGCAGCAAGCCGCGAAGGAAGGCAAGAGCATTCTCATGGAGTTCACCGGCTCGGACTGGTGCCCTCCTTGCATCGCGCTCAAGAAGAAGGTGCTCGACACCGACCAGTTCAAAAAGCGAGCGCCCGAAAAATTCGTGCTGCTCAAGCTGGATAATCCGAACGACAAGTCGAAGCAGACGCCAGCCGAGATCGCCCAGTACCGGAAGCTGGCGGCTGACTACAAGGTTTCGGGCGTGCCCACGATTATTTTGGCGGATGACGCAGGTCGGCCGTTCGCGAAGAACGTCGGTTTTGGCGGGCAGGAACCGGAAGCATATGTCGACAATCTGGAAGGTCAATTAACGAACCGCGCGAAACGGGACGATTTGCTGGCCCAAGCCGCCAAAGCGCAGGGCGAAGAGAAGGCGAAGTTGCTTGATCAAGCGATCGCCGTTGTCGACGCCGAATTGGCCGTTTCGGTTTACGCCGCCGAAGTCGCGGAAATCACGAAGCTGGACAGCGAGAACAAAGCGGGGCTTAAGGGCAAGTTCGAGGGTGTTGTGAAGGCCGCCGAGGTTCGCAAGGCGATTGGCGAGATTCGCCGACTGGGGCCGACGGCGGAAGCGTTGGCGAAGATGGAGGAATTGCTGACGACCTTGAAGCCCGAGGGCGAAGCGCTGCAGGAAGTGTTGGTTGGCAAGGGACTGATCACCGCTCAATTGGGCGATAAAGCGGCTGGCAAGGCGATCCTCGAGCAAGCGTTGGCGGCGGCTCCGAACTCGCGGATGGCCCGCAGCCTGAGCCAGTTCTTGGCGACGCAATTCAACGATGGCGAGGAATCGAAAGACGCGCCGGCAAAGCAGGAAAAGGCTCCAGCGAAGCCGTAGGCCAAGCGGCTGTTTTTTCAGCCATCACCGACATTCAGGACTGACATCGTCGACCGCCGGCCGTCGACGATATGGAGGGATTGCTTGTCTGCTTGTCGAGTTGGAGTCGTGCGATTTAGATGGCTTGTTATCGAGTCTTTTTCACACACGGCAGTGACGACGCCTACGTAGTTCAGCGCTGGCTCAAGCCCGATGTGGATGCCACGGGTGCAACCGTATTCGTTGCGTATCGTCGCCGTGACTTACGGCGTTACCGAAGCTGAATTGCAGCGTCTCGGGATCCTCTCTTTATTAGGGCCAAACAAAACGCTCGAGATTGACTCGTTTGATTCGTACTTGGAAGAGCTGGCACAGCGAGTCGGAGAAGTCGGACCATGAGCAAGGCTTTCATATCCTATGCGCGTAAGGACGCGGATGTGGCGTCTCGTTTTAGAGATCGATTGCGCGACGGCCGCGTTTCCGTTTTCATGGACGAATCGTCGTTGGTCGCGGGCGAGGATGTTTTGCCGACAGTGCAACAGCAGTTGAGCGACGCCGACATCGTGCTGGTGATACTTTCCAGGAACTCATCGCGGTCAAAATGGGTCCAGGAAGGATTGCGCAACGCATTGAAGGTGGGGGAATCCAAGCGAATTGTGCCGGTGTTGCTGGACGAAGCCGCAAAAGACAATTGGGTTTGGCCTCTCATCGCCGATCGTCAGGTCGCTTTGGTAAGACCGGAACGTCGGTATGAGGACGTTGATGAGATCGTCGATGGACTCATTGCCCATCCTGACGAGCCTAGCCAAGATTGTCGGGCTGGTTGAAACGAGGAGGAAGGAGTCGCATGTTCGGACCTTGGGATAAGCGCTACGCGATTGCGGACACATCTAGCATCGTGACGCCGGCGTTGGTGGTGTACCGGGATTTGGTGGATCAGAATCTTGACGAGATGATCCGTATCGCCGGGGACGCGGGACGTCTGCGGCCGCATTGCAAGACGCATAAGATGCGGGCGGTTGCGGAACTGGCACTGCGGCGTGGGATCAAAAAGGGAAAGTGCGCGACGTTCGCCGAGGCGGAGATGCTGGCCGACGCGGGTGTTTCGGACATTTTCCTGGCATACAACCTGGTCGGCCCCAACATCGCGCGGGCCGTGGCGTTCCGCAAGCGTTATCCGGGTGTGCGTTTTTCCTGCACGGCGGACCATCCGGCGCCGATCGCCGCGCTCGGTGCGGCCATGGTGGCCGCCGGGCTGAAAATGGAAGTCCTCTTGGACATTGACACGGGCCAACACCGCACTGGCGTGCCGGTGGGGCCCGAGGCGATCGAGCTATGCCGGCTGATCGAGGCAACCGCTGGGCTGAAGTACAGCGGACTTCATGTTTACGATGGGCAAAACCACCAACGGGATTTGCGCGAGCGGACGGTAGCGGTCGAACAAGGTTGGCGGCCGGTCGTCGATTTAATCGGGCAACTGATGAATTTCGGATTGGAAACGCCGCGAGTGGTAGCGGGTGGAACGGGCTCGTTCCCGATTTTCGCGGCGATCGAGCACGAAAAGCTGGAACTCAGCCCAGGCACCGTGATCTTCCATGATTTCGGCTATCGCGATACGTTTCCAGATCTGGCGTTTGTGCCTGCGGCATTGTTGCTGACTCGTGTCATCAGTCGGCCGACGCCCGACCGTGTCACGCTGGACCTTGGTTACAAAGCGGTCGCCTCGGATCCACCGGCCGGCAATCGGCTGCTGTTCCCCGATCTTTCCGACGCGAAGGCCGTGCTGCAGAACGAAGAGCATTTGGTCTTGGAAACGGCTCAGGCCGCCTCGTTCCAACCGGGCGACGAGATCTTGGCTATCCCCAAACACATCTGCCCGACCTCCGCGTTGCACAAGCAAGTCTTCGTGGTGAGCCAGGGCCGAGTAGTGGATCGCTGGGACGTCACGGCCCGCGACCGCTGGCTGACCATTTAAGGCTGGCGCCGAGCCGGC
>JBIKVL010000305.1:0-5803 GCA_044356875.1 Pirellulaceae bacterium
ATTCGTCGTCGCCACGCCCGTACTCGTCGATGGCCATGTGCTCATCCGAACGCTCGACAATCTTTATTGCATCGGCGCCAAGTAATGTTGCCGGACAAATAATATTGCCCGACATTTAACATTGCCCGACATTTAACATTGCCCGACATTTAACATTGCCGGACAAATAGCGACGATAGCCGGTCAACCTGTCCGGCAAACCAGACGCCTATCGAAACGACGAGGGGGAAAACGGAAATGCATGGCTTATCGATCCGCGCGAGGTCTTCCATGCGATTCCTCGCTTCTCTATTGGCCCTGGCCATGCTAGCGGGAGCCACTCGCGCAGCGGATGATTTGACATGTTTGAAGCCCGAAGCCGGGGCCCCTGCTCCTTCCACGCTGTTTTATGACAGCCTCCGCGCGGAGGCCTATCAAGCGCTCGACCGCCGCCTCAACGTCTACGACAAATTAAAGACCGTCGAAGAGGTGCGGGTTTATCAACAGCGTCTCCGCGATTTCTTCCTCGATCGACTTGGCGGCTTCCCCGAGCACGGTCCACTCAATGCCCAGTCCACCGGGCGGGTGATGGGGGAAGGTTACACCATCGAGAAAGTGATTTTCGATAGTCAACCCGGTCATCGCATCACCGCCAATCTGTACCTTCCCACCGGCCCGAATGCCGGCACGGCTCCGTTTCCCGCGGTGCTCGTCTCCAGCGGACACAGTCGCACCGCCAAGACGGCCGGTTACAACCAGCGGTTCGCGATCATCATGGCGAAGAACGGCATCGCCGCTCTGGCCTACGACCCGATCGGCCAAGGCGAGCGTTCGCAATTCCTCACGCCGGAAGGCAAACCCGAGTTCAGCGGCACGACGACCGAGCATTTCCTGGTCGGTGTGGGGGCCATTCCTACCGGCACTGGCACCGCCCGTTACCGCGCTTGGGATGGCATTCGCGCCATCGACTATCTCGCTTCGCGCCCCGAAATCGACATGAAGCGGATCGGCTTCACCGGCTGCTCAGGCGGCGGAACACTCACTAGCTATGTCATGGCGCTCGACGATCGCATCGCCTGTGCCGCTCCCGCCTGCTACCTCACCACGTTTCGTCGACTGCTGGAGACAATCGGACCGCAGGACGCCGAGCAGAACATTTTCGGGCAAGTGGGTTACGGCCTCGATCAACCCGATTACGTGATCCTGCGAGCTCCGCGACCGACGATCATCAGCGCGACGACCGGCGATTTCTTCGACATCAAGGGTACGTGGGACAACTATCGGCAAGCCAAGCGGATTTACGCTCGGTTCGGCTATCCAGAACGCGTCGATTTGGTGGAAGCGGAAGGCGGGCACGGCGTCCAGCCGGGCAATCTCGTCGGGATCGTGCGGTGGATGCGGCGGTGGCTGCTCGGTCGCGATGACGCCGTTACGGAACCGGAAATCAAGACACATCCCGAGGCCGAGTTGCTCTGCACGCCGCAGGGCCAAGTGTTGCGTTTGCCGGGCGAAAAGTCGGTGATGGACTTGAACGTCGAGCGGACCGTGGCGCTGGAGGCGCCCCGCAAAACATTTTGGGAGTCGACGCCACGGGCGGAAGCCTTGGCCAAAGTTCGCTCGATCGCCGGCGTCCGGCCGCTCGCCGACATCCCGCCCGCCAAATGGGAAAAGGCCGGCAAAGTCCAGCGTGACGGCTACCACATTGACAAGCTGATCCTCCGCACCGACACCGGCGTGCCGCTGCCCGCGCTCACCTTCCATCCGCCAGAACCTCGCGAGGAAGCCTATCTATACGTCCACGATGGCGGCAAGTTGGCCGACGACGGGCCGGACGGTCCGATCGTCAAGCTGGTCAAGGAAGGCTACGTCGTGGTCGCCGTCGACGTGCGAGGGTGGGGCGAAACGGCCGCTGGCAAACCCGACCCGCTGCTGGGCGATTGGAAAACGTTCTACCTCTCGTACTTGCTCGGCAAGTCGCTGGTGGGAATGCGGACCGAAGACATATTGACGGCCGGCCGTTGGGTGGCGAACTATCAATCGAAACAACCGCGCGAAGTTCGGCTCGTCGGCGTTGGCAAAGGCGCCGTTCCCGCGCTGCACGCCGCCGCGTTGGAGCCGTCGTTGTTTCGCTCCGTAACGCTGCGCGACGGTCTCGAATCCTGGTCGGCGCTCGCTCGGCAACGAGTTCCCGCCGGGCAACTCGAAAACACGATCCATGGCGCGTTGCGGTTTTACGACCTGCCGGATTTGCGCCGCCTAGTCGACTCGCCGGCCCCGTAACGCCGCCCTTCGGACTTGCTTTGCGTTCCGCTATTTTGCCAGCGTCGTCTCCTATCAGCCGCGCGAGTCTCCGCCTCGCCAGTCTCCGCCTCGCCAGTTTCCGCCGCGGTAGTTTCCAGTGCGCGAGGATCGGCCGCGCGAGTCTCCACTGCGCGAGGATCAGCCGTGCGAGTCTTCGTAGATGGCTTGGAGCACGGCGCCGACGTCGGTGAATTTGCGTTTGCCGCGGGCGAGGAGGGCGTCGAGCATTTTGCGGGCGTCGGCTTCGGAATGGCCGAGAGCGCAGAGCGCGGCGAACGCCTCTTGCAGCAGGTCGCGGGGCATTTCCGCGTCGGCCGCCTTCTCTTTGACGACCATCAACGCGAACTTCGACATCTTGCGGCGCAACTTCGCCACGATCCGCTCGGCGGTCGCGGCGCCAATTCCCGGCAGCGTCGACAGGCCTTTGTGGTTTTGCTCCTCGATCATCTCGGCGATTTCGGGGACCGGACGAACCATCGCCCGCAACGCCTTTTTCACGCCCAAGCCATCGACCGAGCAGATCATCTCGAAGAATTCCCGCTCGATGTCGCTCAGAAAGCCGACCAGCCGCGGAGTCACCCGCCCTTGGCCCGGATTGCCGTCCAGGTAATGGATCGTGTGTAGCGAGACGTTTTCGCCGAGCCGCGATTGCAATTGCCGCCGAGTGAAGCCGGGGATCAGCACCTCGTACTCGAAGGCGTCGATGGCCAGCGTCGCGGTGTCTTCGGGCAGGGCGACGAGTTTACCGTTGATGCGCGTGATCATGGTTCCGAGTTTCGTGGAAGTGGCAGAGCGCGACCGCCAGCGCGTCGGCGACGTCGGGCGGATCGGGAATATCCCGCAGTTTCAATTCCCGCTGGATAGCCGTCTGGATTTGCGATTTCGGCGCGTGGCCGGCGCCGGTGAGCAACCGTTTGACATGGGTGGCGGCGTAGTGGCTGAGCGGCACGGACGCCAAGGCGGCCGCAAGGCAAATCACGCCCCGGGCGTGCCCCATGAGGATGGCCGTTCGCGGCCGCTCGTAATGCGAATAGAGCTGCTCGATCGCCATCGACTCGGGGTGGAACGCGGCGATCACTTCATTGACCCCCGTGAAGATGTCCCGGAGCCGTTCTTCCATGGAACCACCCGAGCGGCCTCGCACCACGCCAGCCTCGGCGAGCCGCGCGGCGCCGTTCGCCACTTCGAGCACGCCGTAGCCGGTGATGTTCAAGCCGGGATCGATGCCGAGCAGGTAACGGCGGCGCGCCGCGTCCGTGGCCATGTTAGCTTCCCACGCGCCATTCGGTGCCGCCTTTGCGGTCTTCGATCACGACGCCGATCGCGCCCATCGCCAAGCGGATCTTGTCGGCGGTGGCGAAATCCTTGCGGCCACGGGCATCGGCTCGCAATTCGATCAGCAACTGGACCAGCTTTCCGACCAACGCGTCGTCGCCGCCCGCCGTCGCCTTGGGAGGCGCCGCGCGGAACAGGCCGAGAATCGCCGAAAGTTCCCGCAGTGTGGCGACGCCCCGCTTCAGAGACGCGACATGGTCGGCCTTGGCCGCCGCCTGCTCCTCCAACTGGTGCTGATCGACAAACTTGTTCAACGCCCGCACCAGATCGAACAGCTCGCTGATCGCGCCGCCCGTGTTGAAGTCGTCGTCCAGCTTCGCGAGGAACGCCGCGCGGCGGGCATGCGCCTCCTTGGCCAGTTCATCGGAGCCCGGATCGAACTCGCCGGCCGCTCGGCGCGTCACGGTGGACAGTTCGTGGAACTTCTCGCCGGTCACCCGCGTGTAGCGTTCGAAGAAACGATGGAACGTGTCGAGCCCCGTGCCGGCCTCGGCCACTTCCTCTTCGCTGAACACGATCGTGCTGCGGTAATGCGTTCGCAGGAGGAAAAACCGCAACCGGTCGCCGCTCTGGCGGCCGATGAGGTCGGCAAGCCCGCCCGCGCCTTTCGAACGGCTGATCTTCGTGTCGACGGTCGCCTGTTCCTCGGCCGCGGTGGCGCTCGCCGCGCCAGCTCCTGGCGCGCCGGCACCCGCCGCGCCGGCTCCCGCCGTGTCGCGGTCCGATTTGCCGCCGACTTTGCCGCTTGCCGAACCGGCCCGCATCAGGCCGTTGTGCAGCCAGTATTTCACCATCGGTTGATGGTGGCATGATTCGCTTTGGGCGATTTCGTTTTCATGGTGGGGGAAAACGAGGTCGAGGCCGCCGCCGTGGATGTCGAACGTTTTGCCGAGTATCCCACGGCTCATCGCCGAGCATTCGATATGCCAGCCGGGGCGCCCCATTCCCCAGGGACTGTCCCACGCCGGTTCGCCAGTCTTCGCCGATTTCCACAGGGCGAAGTCGCCGGGCGAGCGTTTCCGCGATGCCGCCTCGCCGCCTTCGCCTTGCTGGCTGTCGACCGAGCGGTTGCTGAGCTTGCCGTAGTCGTCGTCTTTCATGACGTCGAAGAACACGTCGCCGCCCGACGAGTAGGCGTAGCCGCCGGCGATCAATTCGCCAATGAAGGCGATGATCTCCTTCATATAGTCAGTGGCTCGCGGCATTTGATCGATTTGGTCGACGCCCAGCGCTTTCAAGTTCGCCAGGTAGTCCATGGTCATCTCGGTCGCTACCTGCGACATCGGGATACCGCGTTCATTCGCCTGGGCGATCAGTTTGTCGTCGACGTCGGTGATATTGACGACCCAGGTGACGTCGTAGCCGTTGTAAACGAGAAACCGTTTCAGCGTGTCGAAGATGACCGGTCCGACCATATGGCCGATATGCGCCGGCTTATAGACGGTGGGGCCACACAGGTAGATGCCCACCTTGCCCGGCGTCACCGGCTCGAACACTTCCTTCTGCTTGGAGAGCGTATTGTAAAAGCGAATCGTCATTTGGTCTGGCTCCCGGTTGTCTCAAATCGTTCCACAAGCGCCACACACTCGGCCATGATCGCCTCTTCGCGCCCCACCGGCCCGACAAGTTCGCCGGTCTTCGCCTTGATTCCCACGTTGTCAGCGGGCACGTCGAGCAGCTCGGCGATCGTCTGCTGGATTTGGCGTTTATGCGGTCCGAGCTTGGGCCGCTGGGCGAAGACCACGCAGTCGACGTTCACGACGCCGTAGCCGGCGGCTCGGACCCGCTCATAGGCCAAGCGGAGCATTTCCTTGGAGTCGCGGCCGCGGTTTTCCGCCGCAGTGTCGGGAAACAGCTCGCCAATGTCGCCTAGGGCGGCCGCTCCAAGCAACGCGTCTGTCAGGGCGTGCAGCAACACATCGGCGTCGCTGTGCCCGATGGCATGCCGGTCGTGCGGAATCTGGATCCCGCCAAGCACCAGGGGGCCGCCGTCACCCAACCGATGGGTGTCGTGCCCCAGCCCGACTCGAAACGTCGTTCGTTGCATCGCGAAAGCCGCGCTCCTCCCTGTTCGCCCAATCCCCGCCGATCCACTCCGTGGCGGCACCGCGCGGTTATAGCGAAAACCGCGGGAGGCGACAACGCGAACCGGCCGCGATCGCGGGGGCGATCGCGGGGGCGCACGGCA
>JBIKVL010000306.1:0-5799 GCA_044356875.1 Pirellulaceae bacterium
GAGAAACCGAACAGTGCCGCCGGCCGCTCGAAGCTACATCGCTGGTTGGAATCTTTTGAGTCGCCAGTAAATGGGTGTGCTGTTCAACGCCGAATGACACCAAGGTGCGTGCAACGCTTCCAATAGGAGTTGCTTCATGTGGCAATATCTGGGCTTGGTCTCCCGTGCTTGGCGGTATCGGTTTAAGGTCGAACGCGAGGAGATCGGGTTCGTGCTCCGCAACTTGCGGCCAGGGGACACGGCCATCGACATTGGGGCGCACAAGGGGGCCTTTACTTACTGGATGCGGCGAAAGGTGGGTTCCCAGGGGAGCGTTCTGGCGTTTGAACCACAGCCCGTTCTCGCGGCGAGGCTCCGGAGTGTGACACGAAGCTGGCCCAATGTCGCGGTCGAAAACATGGGATTGTCGTCGCGCTCTGGCACCCTGAGCTTACGCATGCCGGCAGGCGGCCCCTCTCCCGTGGCCACATTGGAACCGCGGAGAATGACCGCGGGCATGTTGGAGATCCCAGTGCCGGTCACGACGCTCGACGAGTACCTTGCCGGGACCAACAAACCATTGCGACGGATTGACTTGATCAAGTGCGATGTCGAGGGGCACGAATTAGAGGTCTTTCGCGGCGCCGAGCGGACGCTGCGAAAGCATCGGCCGATCTTGCTCTTCGAGCGCGAGATACGCCACTGCGGAGGTCAGCCGATCGCTCTGGCGTTCGACTATCTGAGGGAACTTGGCTATCGTGGCCACTTCCCTATCGGTTCGAAGCTTTACGACATCGCCCAATTCGACCCGACGCGGCATCAGGCGGGGGCCCGCGCCGGTGCCTACGTTAACAACTTCATCTTTATGCCCGACTCCATGCCGCAGGTAGCACTCGCCGCCGCCTGACGAACTGCACCAGCGACCGGCGACCGGCGACCAGCGACCAGCGACCGGCGACCAGCGACCAGCGACCAGCGACCGGCGACCGGCGACCAGCGACCGGCGACCGGCGACCGGCGACCAGCGACCAGCGTCAGCCGAGTATCTCGCGTTTACGCCGCAGGTAATCCCACAGGACGAAACGATCCAGATCGCGGCCGGCGGTGAAGAACACTCGGCCGCGAGTCGATTCGGCCAACCGATACGCAAAGCGGATGTCCTCCTCCGACTGCGACCAGCTCGGAACCAGGAACAGGTTGATCGTGATTCCCTCGCGTTGGCACCGCTGGGCTTCCCGCATGGTCTCGCGTTCGGTCCGCGGATCGGGCGGGTACAGCAGATAGAGCCACGAACCTTCGAAGTGGGCGGTGGGCAAACCGTCGGTGATGATGATCACTTGGCGGTTAGGCGTGTCCTGGGTAGCCAACGATTGCCGTGCGAGCTGCAGGCCGTGTTGGAGGTTCGTGAAGTGGGGCGGGATGCGCGTTTCGCTCACATCGTCGCGGCTCATGTCCACCTTCAACCGCACAACCGGATCGAACAGCGTCACGGGCTTGGGCATCAACTCGACAATCTGACCCGGAAGGCACGCTTTCGCGAACGAATACATCTCGAAGAAGCGGACGAAGTCTCCGGGGTACTCGCGGCGGATGAAGCCATCGAGCGCCAGTCCCATCCGCTTCACGTGGATGTACTGCCCGTCGTAGCGCATCGAGCCGCTCATGTCCATGATGACGACGGTCGCGCACTTGGGCGTGTTGCGCGTGCGATGGACGACGATGTCTTCCGAACGCAGCCGCAGCGGAGTTTCGCCGCCGCTCCGCAGCAGCGCGTTGACGAACGTTTGCGGAACGTCCATGTGGGCGATTGAATCGCCAAAGTCGTAGGGCCGCGTGCGCTGCGTTTCGACGGCCCCCTCGCCGATCGTGGGCGCCTGATGGCGTCCCGTTTTCGACGGTTGCAGGTCGCTAAAGATACGTTCGATCAGCCGGCCCTGGAACAACCGGTAGGCCTGCGGCGTCAACTGAAAACCGCCCTGGCCATCGCGTTGCAATCCCTGACGCTCGGCCGCTTCGCGAACATGGTTCTCGACCATCCGTTGCACTTCTTCAAGCCGCGCCATGTCGCCGGGTTCGGTGAATTCGGCGAGGGCCTCCATGTCGATGATCGCGATCTGCGCGGTCTTGCGAGCCTCTTCGAGTTGTTTGAGCAGCTTGTCGATCTTTTCCAATTCGGCTTTGACCGCAAGCGCCTCGTCGACCCCGAGCGCCTGTCGGCCGGTGAAGGCGTATTTCGCCGCCAGTTCGTCGACTTGGTACTTTTCGCCGAGCGCTTCCATCGTGGCGACGATGCGGCGGGCGGCGGGCGACTGGTCGTCGCCGATCGAGTACCAGACGTTTTCCAGGTCGTGGATCTGCTCGCTGTCGACCGCCCGCTTGAACGCCTGCCTCAGTTCGTTGGGAATGGGAACGCGTTTCGCCGCATCTTCGAACGCCCGTTGAGCCGTCCGCCGAACGGTCTGGGTTTCGTACTTTTCCAGGATCTTGCGTTTGCGTTCGAGCAACATCGCCAGCAGCGCGTCGATGCTCGGGCCGAGTCCCGCGATTTGGCTCGGGTCGAGCCGGATAGCCCGCGCCAACTCTTCCTCGGTAAGCGGCCGATAACCGCCATACCGCAACATGTGTTCGAACGCCGGCGAAACCATGTCAGTCGGCGGTTGCGTGGGGCTGGGGAACGACTGCGGGTCGTATTTTTGGTAGGTGTGAATGACACCGCCAACCGGCGGCCGAGGCGGCTTTTCTTCGGACATCGCACATGCTCCCGGGCCGGATTCAGCGGCGACTACGAGACGGTGTAAGTGATGCGGCCGTGGTCTTGTCCGCGCGAAATCTTGTCCATGGCGTAGAGGCCCGCGAGGACGAATTCGACGCAAGAGGCACGGACCGCCGGATCGCGGGCCGCGTTGACTTCGAACGCCTTTTCCCACACGGGCGGCACACGTTGAATCCGTTCCGCGTAGGCCGCCGAAGGCAGCATGTCGCCGACTTCGATCTTCACGCCTTTGCCGAAGATGTGCGCGATCTCCTCCAACCCGTGGCGATCGACATGCTCTTCAAAGACCGTCTTCACCGCTTCGGCCACGACAGCGTCGAGCACCTGACGCTCGGACATTTGATGACTGCCCATCATGTCCAGTTCGAGCTTGCCGAGCGACGAGGCGTAGAGATGGCCCAGGTCGCTAATCCGCGGGACGGCCGGTTTTTCGCCGAGCACTACGGCCCGCTGCCGAGCGCTGGCGACCATCGTGCGGTAGTTGGCGATGCTGAAGCGGGCGCTCACGCCCGACTGATGGTCGACGTATTTCGAACGGCGGGCCTGAACCGTGATCTGCTCGATAATCTGGTTCATGAAATGCGGCACGACGACGGGATAGGGACCGCCCAGGTCGAGCCCCGCTTCCTGCTGGAAAATCTGAATGCCTAGGTCGCGGTCCCGTGGGTAATGCGTGTGAATCACCGCGCCGATGCGGTCCTTCAGCTGCGGGATCACCTTTCCGCTGCGGTTGAACGTCGACGGATTAGCGGAGAAGAGCAGCAACAGATCGAGATCGAAGCGGATTGGATAGCCGCGAATCTGCACGTCGCGCTCTTCCAAAATGTTGAACAAGCCGACTTGGACAAGTTCGTCGAGTTCGGGGATTTCGTTGAGCGCGAAGATACCGCGATGCATCCGCGGGATCAAACCGAAGTGCAACGCCTCTTCCGCCGACATGCTCACGCCGCCAACCAACTTGGCGGGATCGATCTCGCCGATAATGTCGGCGAATTTGGTGCCGGGCGCCAAGCGTTCCGCGTACCGGTCCTCGCGACGCCACCAGCCGATCGGCACCTGTTCGGGCGGGTTTTCCGCGACGAAGCGGCGGCCAGCAAGGCTGATCGGACGCAGTGGATCGTCGTGGACCGGAGCGTTCGGGATATCGAGATACGGCACTTCCGGATCGAGAAAGCGGGCGATGGTTCGCATCAAGCGGCTTTTCGCTTGGCCCTTTTCGCCGAGGAACAACATGTCGTGGCCGGCGATCAGCGCGATGTTGATCTCGGGAATGACCGTTTCTTGATAGCCCACAATGCCCGGAAAAAGTTCCTCGCCGCGCGCGAGGGCGGCCAGAAAATTGTCCCGCAGTTCCTGCTTGACCGATTTCGTGGTCCAGCCGCTGTTCGTGAGATCCTTGAGCGTCGAAGGTTTGGCGGTCATGCGATGGCCCGGACCGTTGTCACGGCCCCAAAGTACTCGGGAGGCGTTGGTGACGGGCAAAAACCCGTCTACGATGCTTCACTATAGCGGTCCGGCGAGTCCACCGCCCCAAGAATGCCGCTCGACTCCGGCTCCGCGATATGGACTTCGTAATGTCCCGCGCTTCCGCTCGTGATTCCACCCACGTTGTCACACACGCTTCCACCCGCGATCGCTTTCGACCAGTCGCCCTTCGACGGCCCTGGCCAGCGTTGCCGGGCCCTGTAGTGGTAACCGGACGTAGCCTGACTGTCGGTCCGGTCGCTTGGCGCGCGATGATCATCCGTCGTTTAGCCTGGGTACCCATGCTTGCGGGCCTGTCTTTGCTCTGGGCGGCCGGTGGTTGCTCGACCGGCAACCGGGCGAGCGTTGACGCGGAAGGCGAAGTCGACTCGGACGCGCGACACTTCCAGGAGACCGTGCCAGCTCAACTGCGTCGCCCAACGCCGCCCGACCAGGGGTACATCGGCAGCGTCGCTTGCCAGCCGTGTCACCGCGAAATCTTCGCACGCTATCAGTCGCACCCGATGGCCCACTCCTTCATGCGGATTGGGAACGAGTCCGCCACCGCCACCGAATCCGCGGTTAACGCGAAGCCAACAGCGGCTCGAGAATCCGCCGCGCCGGCCGAATCCGCCGCTATCGCCGCTACTGAATCCGCCTCGGCCGCCGATGCGTCTCATTTCCCCGAGTTCGCCGCGCTGCCGGTGGCGTTTCGACGCGGCACGGCGCGCGAGTACGGCGTGGAACTGCGGGACGGCCGGTTATGGCATCGCGAGTCGAGCGGAACCGAGTATTCGCAGTCCGAGCCGATCGCGTTCGCGATTGGTTCGGGACGACGCGGCCGCAGCTATGTTCTGAACCGCGATGGCTGGCTGACGATGTCGCCATTGTCATGGTACGCGGCCGAGCGACGCTGGGATTTATCGCCCGAATACGCGCCGGAATCGCATCCGCGATTTGACCGGCCGGTGTCCGACCGCTGCGTGCAGTGCCATGCCGGCCGCGTGGAACGCGCGTCTACCTCGCCCAAAACACCGCCAGCGACAGGCGATGTCGTGCGGTACTCGCCGCGGGTGGCGGCCGAACTGGCCATCGGGTGCGAACGCTGCCATGGACCGGGCGAACGCCACGTCGCCAAACATAGCGGCGATTCGGCAACCATCGGAACCGCCAAAGCGCTGACTGATAGAGTGACCGAAAGGCCATCTGACGATTCGATTTGCAATCCCGCGCGGCTGCCCTCGGACCGGGCGGACGACGTCTGCAACCAGTGTCACTTGAGCGGCGCGACGCAGGTGTTGCGGTATGGTCGGACGCACGGCGACTTTCGTCCTGGCGATCGGCTGGGGGACATCTGGATCACGCTGGAGGATGAATCGCGGCGTCCTGCGCCGGGTTCAACGGAGGCGATGCAAGCGGTCAGCCATGTGTGGCAAATGCGTGCGAGCCGCTGCTATGAGGCCTCCGGCGGCGAACTGCGGTGTGTCTCGTGCCATGACCCGCACGGGATTCCCGACGAGCGGTCGCGGGTGGCGTTCTTCGACGGCAAATGTCTCGCATGCCACTCGGCGGAAGCGTGCGAG
>JBIKVL010000307.1:0-5787 GCA_044356875.1 Pirellulaceae bacterium
TCACCGACTGCGGCACGCCATTGGTGAACAGCACCCGGACAATCTCCACCGGCGGCGCCGCCGGCCCCAGTCCAAAATGAGTGACGGGCCGAGTGACGACCGCCGCCTGATAACGGCCGCCACTCTTGACCTCCACCCAACTGCCCAACGCGAAATGATTGACCCGTCCACTGATCGACTCGTCGAGCCCCCGCACCACCACGTCGATCCATGCCTGCCGATTGCCGCCTTGGTTTTCGAGCACGAACAAACCGTCAGCGGCGGCGACGACGAGATCCTCATCTCCGTCCCCATCGAGATCGGCTGGCTCGCAGCCGAAGATGTCCCGCGGAGCGGCGGCGATCGGCACAGTGGCGGAGGATTCGGAAGCGTTGCCGGCGGCGGCACCGCTGGTGACGGCGGCGGAAAACTGTCCGTCAGGTCCGCCGCGGAAGAGTTGCAAATCGGCGCCCCACGCCACCACATCGACAAACGTGTCGTTGTCGAAGTCGAGCGTCGTCGCGCCAGCGAACGGCGTTTCCGCGATCGGTTGCGACCGCAAGGCCTGCACCGCGCCGGGGACCGGAGTCGCGGTGAAGACGCATTTCAGGCCGCTCGGGCCGGCTGCCAGCAGATCCCAGGATACGTTGCCGTCGCCTTCAAAGACCGAAATCGAAGCGGCCCCGCGCAGCGACTCGAACGGATTGTCGAACGGCCGCCAACGGAACTCGATGTGCCGCAGGTTTTCCAAAAAGCCAATCGCCTTTCCGCTGGCGTCCGCCACCAAAATATCGGCGTCGATATCGCGGTCCCAATCCACGGCTTGCAGACCCGCCGGCACGATGCCGCCAGGCGGCAACGTCGACGACGCCGAGACGTCGTCGAACGTCAAATTTCCGCGATTGATCCACAAGCCAACGCCACGGGCGGCGGCGAACGCCAGATCGAGATCGCCATCATGATCGAAGTCGGCCAGCGTCGCCGCGGACACTCCGCGAGCGTCCGTGAACGACTCGCTCTGCTCCACGACTTCCAACCGCCGCTCGCCGCTTGCCGCGTCCAGCCGGTTGCGGTAGACCCGCAGTCCCGCCGATCCGTACAGCACGAGATCGGCGTCGGCCTGGAAAAACAGTTCCCCATCGCGTGGCGGCGGTCGATCGGCGCCTTTGTCGTCGCGATCCAAGTCGGCGGCCAGGAAATGGTGATAGCCGTCCTCGATAGGAAAGGTGTACGTCGCCTTCCAGTTCGCGAGCCCGTCCGCCTTCGATTCGGCTCCGGCTCGGGAGAACACGGTCAATTCGCCCGAGTTCAGCCAGAGAACATCGAGCTGCCCGTCCAAGTCGAAGTCGATGACACGGACGTCGCCAACGCGTTTCGCGGTTGGGGCGTTCGCGACGTTCGGGGATTTGGGGCCGCTCGCGACGTTCGGGGCCGTCGGGCCGGCAGGAGTGGCGGCGGCGAGCCGCGTCGTGGCGAATTGGATCGGGATCGCCGGGGCCGCGACGGGAATGGGTGGTTCGCAGTGGGCGTCGCGAAATTCGTGCAGCACCAGTTCCAAGGGGTTGGGGAGAATCCGTCGATAGTCGCTCTGGGCGACGTCCTCGGCGCGGACAAATCCCAGGCGCCTCACAATGCCGGCCGCTTGCGGCCATTGGTCCTTCGCCGCCAGCTCGACCGCCTGCTTCACAAACGGCTCGACGTCGATGCGCGTGCGGCGTTTCAATCCTGGCAGGAGCGGCTCGAGAGTTTTCAAGAACCGGCTCACGGCGGCCGGGAAAGCGGCGTCGCGGGTTTCCGCCGCCACCTCCAGCCAATCCAGGGCAATGAATAGATTGGCAGGATCGAGTCGATAGGCTTCGGCAAGTGCGAGTCGACCGGCGGCAGTTTCCGCTTCCACCGCGGAGAGCTTGCTGGCTTGGAACTGCTCGTAGCGGGGAATCGCCTGATCCGGTCCGAGTCGCGCGGCGGTGGCGAACGCCTGTAACGCCGCCGAGAGATGGGCGTCCTGTGCTTCGGGCGTTGAGGGAAGGTCCTTCTTCAAGAGTTCCAGTCGGCCTTCCATCCAATACGGCACCCATGAGCTTGGCTCCGCCGCTTTCGCCCATTCGATGGCGGCAGTGGCGTTGGCGACCGCGTTTTCGCTCCGGTCTTTCCCCAGGATCAGCAACCGTCCCAGGGCGCGATTGCGGGCGGCAAGCGGTTCGTTCGGCAGAATCCCGGCAATCCGCTCCCACAGCGGCTCGGCGAGGTTCTCCTTGCCGTTTTCGAGCAAGGCGATCGCTTCGATCCTGGTCGCGGCCAGCATCTGGCAGTCCGCGCTGTGTCGCGATCGGGAACGCACCGCCCAGAACAGGGCGATCCCCGCGAGCGTAAGCAGCAACAAGGTCGGCAGCGTCCAGCGACGCCAGTGACGGGAACGATTCATCGCGGGAAGCCTCGATCAACGGCGCAGCATGGTCAGGAGCTCGTCGCCGCGGACGCGATGAGCCGCATCATGCGGACAAGCATAAACGCAACTGACGTCGCGCCATTGGTTGCCAACAATGTCGCCGCACAGATCGCACGTCGTCGCGCGGAACTGGACGACAGGACGCTTGGTCGACGCATCCAGCCGCTCCTCGCCATGCATATTGATGTTGCCATAGGGACAGTTTTTCGCGCACAACCCGCAGCCGATGCAATTGTTTTCGATCTGGATCTCGGTGCGCCGCGAATCCGGGCCGAGATCAGCCGCGGAAATACGAATCGGCTGGCGCGAACTGTGGGGATCGAGCCGGTGAATCGCGTCGACCGGGCACCCCACCAAGCAATAGGGATCGGTGCAACTGCGGCAACTGCTCGCGATCAGCCATTTGTCGAACCGCAATCCATCGCGGATCAATCGCGTGATCCCCGAATGGGTATCCGAGCACGCCTTGGTGCATTCATCGCAGCGGGTGCAGGATTCCAGATCGAGCACCAGGAGCCTCTGGGCGTTGTACAGTCCTTGGTCCGTGAACGCTTGCAATTCGCTGCTGGTCTGGGTCTTGGGCGCGGCAGCCGCGCTGGGACTCGGCCGATCGGCCAGATAAGCGCGGGCTTGTTCCAGGATCTGCGCCTTGAGCGCCGGGACTTCCCGGAGCAACGCGCGAAAGGCCGACGCGTCGATGCGCACCAACGCGACATCGTCGAGCGCCGCGCAAGAGGCGGCCCGGCGGTTGTCCAGCGGCCCGCGTTGGTCGGGCGGAATCGCGTCGCGGATCTCCGGCCAGTCGCCGATGCAAGCGATTTCACCAAACGACTGATCGGGCCGAAGATACGTCAACACGCGTTCCTGGCCACCAAACGTCTGCGAGACCTTCACATGGCCGATATAGATCATGTAGAAGCAGTCGGCCCGCTCGCCCTGACGGAAGATCATCTGCCCCGGATCGACGTGGACAAGCTCGATCGACCTGCGGGCTCCCGCCACGCCCGGCCCGCCCGGCCCACTCGGCCCGCCCGCTGCTCCCGCAACGCTTGCCACGCCGGCCCCTCCCCCTGAGTTTGGCTCGCGCAGCAGCAGATCGCGACACTTCCTCCGATCCTCTTCGGACAGCTTCGCGAACAGCGGGACTTTGTTGAGATGGTTGCTGATGGCGCGGCGACGGTAAACGCGGTCGAGCTTCTCGCGGGCCTCGGGATTGCGTTGCAAGGTGAATAGGACATTGCGACGGATTTCGTAGACCTCGCCGTCGGCCAGGGCGCGGACCGTGGCGTTCCGCGGATATTGGCTGAGGATCGTCATCTCACCCAAGATCAATTCGTCGGGGCCGCAGACGAATGTCGGCTCGCCCTGATCCCAGCCGGCGGCCAAAGCGCCGCTGGCGTCGCGGCGCGGCAGCCACGCGCCATACGAGCCGCTATGGAGCACGAAGGCGGTCGAGCCGTAATCGCCGAGCCGGCAGAGCTGGTCGCCCCGTTTCACTCGCCAGCGCAAGACCGAACTTTGGTTCCATTGCCGATAGCGCCACGGCAATGTCCGCAACAGCTCGTTGTCTTCCATTTCGGCGGGAGAAACGGCGGCGCGGCCCGGCTGGGCGAGTTGCTCGCGATACCAGTCGGATTCGACCGGCTTGCGGAACGTCAGCGCGGTGGTGGGACAGGCGAGCATGCATTCGCCGCACTCGACGCAGTTCGACTCGCCCATCGGCTTTCCGAGGTCGAAGCCGATTTGCGCGAGGTAGCCTTTGCCCTGCCGGCCGATGATGAAATTCTGTTTCACGTCGCCGCACGACCGCGAGCAGCGATCGCACAGGATGCACGCGTCGTGGTCGACATGGATCAGCGGCGAGGAATCGTCTTGCGGCGCGACGGGAGCCTCGGGCCGCGCAAAGCGGTCCCGGCGGGCGCCCAGCCGGTCGCTATACCGCTGAAAGAGCCGTTCCAGATCGCTTACCTGCTCGCCCCGGGTTGGTGGAGACGGCGGCAAGTGGTCGGAGCCGAGCAGTTCGAACAACACCTTCACGCTCTGCTCGACCTTGCCGCGTTGCCGCGACTCGGGCGATTCCAGCGTGTGGACGATCATGTTGTCTTCGACCGGCTGCATACAGGCGGGGACCAGCTTCTCCTGCCGCTTCCGTTTCTTTTCACTCGGATTGCGCGGATCGACCTCGAAAGTTTCCACCGCCACCGAGCAAACTCGGCAAACCCCGACCGGCTTCAAATGGTCTAAATGGCAGAGGGTGGGAATCGGATTGAGCAGCGGCGGCGACTGCGGATCGGCGTGGCGCCGGGCGGCGTTCGCGCGTTGGATCAATTGCTGCGCGGCGTCGAAGATCGTGGTCGCGCGGGGCACCGTCCGGCCAGCCGCATCGACATACACGATGTTGCCCTGCGCGTCGGTCGTGGGAACCGCCCGCGGCACCTGGATCTCCTGGCCGTCGATGACGACCGTCACATAGCGCGAGTAGTCCTGTTCGGTCTTCGCGACGACGCGAATCAATTGGCCATTCAAGTCGCGGGCGAAGAGGCCTTCCTCTTCCCATGACTGCGCCAATTCGTCGAAGAACACGTTTTCGGCCATGGGGCGTTACGTCCGGAGGTGTTGGGAGACGTCTTGGGGAAAATAAGCCAGGAGCGATTTGAGCGGGTTGGGCGCCGACGTGCCGAGTCCACAGATCGCGGTGTCCGCCATCGCCTGCGCCAACGCGAACAACTCGCTTTGCTGTCGATCTCCCAGCCGGCTGGCGGCGGCATGGTCGAGCTTGCCACCCCGTAAATCCTCGCCAATCGAAACCAGCTTCGCCGACCCAATCCGGCAAGGCACGCACTTGCCGCAAGACTCGGCCTGGTAAAACCGCTGGCAAGCCAACATCTGCTCGACAAGGTCGGCGCCTTCCGCATACACGACGATCGCCGCTCCCAGCATCAGCTTCAGTTGCCGCGTGATCCCAAGGTCAAGCGGAAGTTTGCGAAGATCGAACGCCGTGGCGTCGCCGCCGGCTAAAGCCTTGACCTTCTCGCGGATGTCGGGGCTGAAGGAATCGAGCGGCAACACGGGCGGCAGAAAACCGCCCGAGGGGCCGGAGAGGGCGAACGCCTTCAACGCTTTGCCATCCTTTACGCCGCCGCAAAAGTTGTCCACGAGCTCCCCCAGCGTGATGCCGATCGGCACTTCGTAGACGCCGGGCTTCTCCACATCTCCAGACACGGAAAAAAAACGAGCGCCCTGATATCCCGCACGGCCATGGTCCGCGTACCAGCGGCCCGAACCGTCGCCTGCGATGGCGATGGCCGGGGCCCACGCCAACGTTTCCACGTTGTTCACCAGCGTCGGCATGTTCCACA
>JBIKVL010000308.1:0-5765 GCA_044356875.1 Pirellulaceae bacterium
TCACCATGCTGTACTCGCCCGACACGTTGTACGCCGCCAAAGGCACTCCGGCGAAGCGATCGGAAATCGCCCGCAGAATGTCGAGATACGCCAGCGCCGGCTTCACCATGATCATGTCCGCTCCTTCGGCGAGATCAAGCTCGACTTCGCGGAGAGCCTGATCGGCTGAGGCGGCCGGATCCATCTGGTATGCCCGGCGATCGCCAAACTGCGGCGTGCTTTCCGCCGCCTCGCGGAATGGCCCATAGAAAGCGCTGGCGTACTTGGCCGCGTAGCTCAGGATTGGCACGTGAACGAATCCAGCCGCGTCGAGCGCTTGCCGGATCGCGCCGACCATCCCGTCCATCATGCCGCTGGGCGCGATCACATCCGCTCCCGCCCGCGCGAAGCTCACCGCCTGCTTGCCCAACAACTCCAACGTCGCGTCGTTGTCCACGTCCGGCCGGCCCGTTCGCGTGTTCACCACGCCGCAATGCCCATGGCTGGTGTACTCGCAGAAACAGACATCCGCGACCAACACCACGTCGGCGGCCGCTTGCTTCGCCGCCCGCAACGCCCGCTGTACGATCCCCTGGTCGTCGTACGAATCCGAGCCGACTTCGTCCTTGTGCGGAGGAATGCCGAATAAAATGACGCCACCCAAGCCGAGTCGCCGAGCCTCCAGGATCTCGCCTTCCAACTGGTCGACGGAAATCTGGTCCTGGCCGGGCATCGAGCCGATCGGATGGCGAATCCCCTCGCCCGGCCTCACAAACAGCGGCTGA
The DNA here is from genome assembly GCA_044356875.1 of Pirellulaceae bacterium. GTDB lineage: Bacteria > Planctomycetota > Planctomycetia > Pirellulales > Pirellulaceae > CAIXSC01. The sequence goes on from JBIKVL010000308.1 coordinate 765, forward strand.
ATGAAGTTGCGGGGCGATAGCCGCGTCTCCCGCACCATGTCGCGGATGCCCGGATGGTAGCGAAGCCGCCGCAGACGAGTGCGCGGAAAACCGTGGGGAATCTCCATGAAGGAACCTTTGCTGGTTGCTGGTTGCTGGTTGCTAGTGGCCGAGTGACGATTGGCGAACTTGGGGATAGGGAGGACGAGGGCCGTACTGGGAAAAACCTGATTGGCGTATGCTGCGAACTGCGGGCGGAAACGTGGGCTGGCTGAGGGGCATGCCGAGCCGATCGGGGAAGTGCCCAATCATAACTGAATGGAACCTATGTTCGGCTTTCTCAACATCGACAAACCGGCGGGGATGACGTCGCGGGACGTCGTCAACCGGCTCCAGCGACTCGTCCGTCCCTGCAAAATTGGCCATGCTGGCACGCTCGATCCGCTCGCCACCGGAGTGCTTGTGGTCTGTCTGGGGCATGCCACGCGGCTAGTCGACTACGTCCATCGTTACGCCAAACGGTATGACGCTCAATTCCTGCTCGGCCGCTCCAGCGACACCGAGGACATCGAGGGCCACGTGGTCGAACTGCCCTCGATGCCGACGTTGGAACGGGACGCGATCGACGCCGTATTGCCGCGGTTTCTGGGCGAAATCCCCCAAATCCCGCCGGCCCATTCGGCGCTGAAGGTCGATGGCCAACGGGCGTATGCTCGCGCTCGGCGCGGCGAGACCGTGGTCTTGGAATCCCGCCCCGTAACCATCCACGCCCTCCGATGCTTGAACTACACTCTGCCAGCGTTGCGGCTGGATGTCACCTGCGGCACCGGAACGTACGTTCGCAGCCTCGGCCGCGATATCGCCCGCGAGCTCGGCACCGAGGCGGTCATGGCCGAACTGCGACGGGTCGCGATCGGCCCTTTCCTGGTGGAACACTCCGTCGACTTGGCGACTTTGGAACGCGAAGGTCGGGCGGGCATCGAAGCTCGGCTGCTGCCACCGGCACTCGCGCTCGCCGGACTCGACGCACGCGTCCTGACCGAATTGGAAGAACGCCGCGTTCGGCAGGGGCAATCGATCGACGACACACCTCCGGAAACTGGTGATAGCCGGGCGGTCGCGGAATCACCGACCGCTTCGATTCCGCTCGAATTCCCCCCGCCCCAAAATCCGGAGATCACTGCCGCGTACGGGGCGAACGGGCGACTTGTCGCCCTCTTGCAACGCCTACCTCCCGACCGCTGGCGGCCGACGCTCGGGTTTCCGCTGGAACCGACGGAATGATCGCGGCCGGGCAACTGCCACGGCTGAGATCTACATGGACTCGGGCCTAGTCGGCCGGCCTTGAGCCCCGCCGGGCGGACTCGAACCTCGCCGGGCGGCCTCGGACCCCGCCGGGCGGCCTCGGGTCAGGTCCCTATCAAAAATAGACTGTCACTTTTGGATGGCGATTTTGGCGGGAAGGGCGATCCGCCGACGGCTCAGGGCTTCGGCGGCCGAGGGTGCGAGCTTCGCAACCACTGACCCACTTCGATCACCCAGGGCGTCGTCCCGGAGCCCCGACGCTGCTCGCGGCCAGCAACTTACGCAGCGTCGCGCGATTGGGATACGCCGCGCAGTCGGGAGCTGACTCCGAGTTGACTCCGAGTTGACTCGGGATGTCCTATCGCTAGGGTGACAAGTGGAGCCCTGGAATGAGCGAACCTATGGGGCAAGGTTCGATCATCGCGGCGTGCTGACTTCTGTTCCCCTGGATCGAGCCCGCCGCTCGCGCGGCTGGCGGCTCTGGAGCCCCTTTATGAAACCCCGTTCCCGTCGCCATCGTGCCCCGCCAAGAATCCCGCCGCCGTTCGAGCGGCTCCGCGGCTGGAGGCAGAGTGCGGGACATGCCGTCAGTTGGCTGTTCCGGCGGTGCTCGGCGCGCACCACCTCAATCGCCTCGAAAGCCTCCGACGACGCGGCGCAGCTCTACACGGCGACCGTGGGTGGAATGGCGGCTGGCACGGCCGCCACCCGGATTTGGCTGGAACGCATACGGCACCAGGCGACAGCCGGCGGCCAATACGCGGCCAATCTGTTGTTTCCACCCGTATGCCTCGTTTGCGATCTTCCATGGGACGCCACGGACGAGGATGAAAAGGGGGCGCCGCAGCAGGGCCGGTTGATTTGCGCCGATTGCCGAGCCGCGTTTGGATATCGCGCCGAGCGGATTTGCGAGCGGTGCGCGGCTCCGTTGCCACGGTTGGTGGACGCGCGGAATTGCCCCGAATGCCGCCGACGGAAACTACCGTTTCGAGCCGCGACGGCGCTCGGCGAATACCGCGGCGCCTTGCGCGACGCCGTGCTTCGGACAAAACGCGCCGTTCACGAATCGCTGACGATACAAATGGGCGAGGTGCTCGCCGACCGCGTCGAGCAACTTGGGTGGAAGTCGCAGTGCGATGTCGTGATCCCTTTGCCGTCGCATTGGTGGCGGCGCTGGACTCGCGGCACCAGCGGTCCGGAACTGATTGCGGAACGGGTCGCGGCCCGGCTTTCGTTGCCCTGCCACAAACGCTGGCTGGCCTGCCAGCGCCGCACGCGAAAGCAGGGGATGCTGCTTCCGGCCGAGCGGGCGGAAAATGTCCGCGGCGCATTCCGAGTCCGTCAACCAGACGCGGTGCGTGGGCAACGTATCTTGCTGGTCGACGATGTGATGACGACCGGTGCGACACTGAAAGAGGCCTCCACCGCGCTCCTTCGCGTCCGCGCCTCCGCCGTGTATGTCGCTGTCCTCGCCCGCGGCACCGGCGATTGAGAAGCGATTCCGGAGAGCCTGAAACACGCCAGACGCGATTGAAACGCGATCCGTGTCCATCCGCGCAATCCGTGGTCAAGTCTTTCTCGACGGTCCCTTAAAAAACAACGGCCCGGCTGCCGAAGCAGCCGGGCCGCGTCGCGTCGCCTCTCACCTCCAGAGAGCCGTCGCCCATGATTTATACGGCGTTAGAGCCTGTTAGAGCGCCGAATCGCCTGTTTCGCCGGTGCGTATCCGCATCGCTTGAGCCAAATCCGTGACAAAGACCTTGCCATCTCCAATTTGGCCGCTGCGAGCGGCGGCGGCGATAATATCGAGAATTCGCGCGACATCGGAGTCTTTCGCCGCGATTTCGATTTTCACTTTCGGCACAAAGTCCACTTGGTACTCGGCGCCGCGATACGTTTCCTTATGGCCCTTTTGACGGCCGTAGCCATGCACCTCGGTGATCGTCATGCCGAGGAAGCCTTCTTTCACTAAGGCCGCCTTGATGTCGTCCACCTTATGATGTCGAACAATCGCCTCAATCTTCTTCATGGAACCTGATCCTTTCGCGTGTAGGTTTGGTGTTGTGTCGGCTGTGTGTGCGAGTCCGGCGGGGCCAGTGGCCCGATTAATCCGCTTGACAGGGCACCCCGGCCTGGGTGGCGTTGCCGCCACCCAGGCACAGCGGGCGTCCTCTCGGCTAGGCGGAAGCCGGAAAGGAACTACTCACGTTGACTCCCAGAATACCTGTTCGGCGATCAGCCGAACCGCTCCGAGGTGCGAGCCATTACGAAGCCGTGATAAGCTTCGTTGCCATGTTCGCCGACATCCAAACCTTCCACTTCTTCCTCTTCCTTTACCCGGAGACCCATCGTTACCTTGATGGCGATCCACGCGATCGACGAGGCCACAACAACGTAGGCGGCACACGAAACGATGCCTGTTATTTGCAGTACGAGTTGCGAAGTGCCACCGCCGTAGAACAGGCCGCTCCACTGATTCAGGGCTGGATCGGTGATTCGCGTCTTGACGATGTCCGGATGAGCGAACAAGCCAACACAGAGGGTGCCGAACACGCCGCACACCAAGTGAACCGACGTGGCACCGACGGGATCGTCAATCTTGATCCGATCGAAGAACATCACGGAGAAGACGACGAGCACGCCAGCGATAGCCCCGATGATCACCGAGGCAATAGGAGTGACGTAGGCACATGACGCGGTGATGCCGACGAGTCCGGCGAGGCATCCGTTGAGCGTCATGCCGAAGTCAGGCTTGCCGAGCACCAACCACGCGGCAATCGTCGCCGTAATGGTGGCGGTTGCGCCCGCGAGATTCGTAGTCATCGCGATGTCGGCGATCGCGCCGGGGTCTGCGGCCATCGTGCTGCCCGGGTTGAAACCGAACCAACCAAGCCATAGGACCAAGCAGCCGATAAAGGCCGCCATCATACTGTGGCCGGGAATCGCGTTCACTTTACCGTCCGGTCCAAACTTGCCCTTACGAGGCCCAAGGAACAAAATGCCCGTTAATGCAGACCAACCGCCGATCGAATGCACCTGCGTACATCCGGCGAAGTCCCAGAAACCTTTCGCTGCAAGCCACCCGCCACCCCAAATCCAGTGGCCCACCACGGGGTAGATGGCGATGGCCATGATAAAGCTAAAGACGATGAACGAGTGGTACTTGATGCGCTCCGCGACGGCTCCGGAGACGATCGTCGCAGCCGTGCCCGCGAAGACAAGTTGGAAGAAAAACTTCGCGGTCAAAGGAATACCAGTCCAATTGAGCGCGTTGTAATCACCCTTGTAGTCTCCGGCTGTCGCTGGGCTATTATCGACGCCTGAGGCGACCAGTAACCCGTCCGTGCCGACGTATGGTGTGCCGTTGCCAAACATAAGACCAAAGCCAACGAGCCAGAAACCGAGCGTCGACACCGCGAAGACGATGAAGTTTTTCGACAGGATATTCACGCAGTTCTTAGCGCGGCAAAAACCGGCCTCGACGCAGCCGAATCCCAGGTTCATAAAGAACACCAGGAAGCCGGCGATCATCACCCATAAAGTATCTGCGGCGATTTTCAAGTCGCCGATCGTCGGACCGGATGGGGCGGCCGCAGGCTCGGCAGCATCCGTTGGCGGAGTCGGTGTGCCCTCGGTTGCTGGGGCGGCCGCGGTTGCCGGTGCCTCAGCGGGAGGTGCCTCGGCCGGAGCCGCATCGGGCTTCGCCGCAGGCTCCGC
>JBIKVL010000309.1:0-5764 GCA_044356875.1 Pirellulaceae bacterium
TGCGGCCATTGGCCGATCGGATCGCGCCGAACATGCCGTCGAGCAGCAGTTGGTTCGGCACGGAGATTCGCAGATTGCCGGCGTCGAGCGTGCCGCCGCCGAGTCGCACCGGAGCGCCGCCGAACACAGGAGCCGCATCGCTGGCCAGCACATTGCCGCTCGCGTCGACGAACTCGCCTTCGGCGTTCACCAATCGGCCCTGGTCGTCGATCAGCCGGCCTTGCCCATCGATCAGATGGCCGTCGGCGTTCGTGCGCAACAGCAATGGCGTGACTTCCAGCCCCACAGCCGTGTTGAAGGAACCAACACTGGAGATGTCGAGTTGATCGGCGGCGTCCACCAGTCCATCGACGAACACCTTGCCGGCAGCGCGGAGTTCAACATCCGAATCGACCTGCTGTGAACCCACCGTGCCAAAGATATCGATCGAGCCGTCGGACAACAGCGACACCTTGGAGGCGGCGCCTGCGAGCGCCCGCGCTTCAGGGGTCGGATCGCCCTGCACGTTGCTCAAGCTGCCAACGACGACCTTGCTGTTCGCGCCGAGCGTCCGGGCCATGAGCGCGATGTCGCCAGTGGCGTGGACCACGCCGCCGAACGTCACCATCGTGCCGCTGGCATCGGGCGCCAGTCCGCCGATCGTGACGTTGTCGGCGAGCATCGTCACTTTGGCGTTGTTGCCTGTCCAAGTCGTCGCGCCATTGGAACCGATCGTGCCGCCGCCCACGACCGTGCCGATCACGGTAATGTCGCTTCCGGCCGTCAATTCGGTCACGCTGTTGGCGTTGCGGGCGAACAGTTGAGCTCCGGCCGCGACTTCAATCCAGCCGCCAGCGTTGGCGCGTAGATACTGCGCGGCGCCGACTCGGGCTCCGCGATTCTCGAAGCCGCCGCCCTGCTTGGCGGTGACCGTTCCAAAGCGGATGTTGCCGGGCGCGGAGATATCCCAACCCGAATTCGCGCCGGTTTGAGTGGCGACCATGCCATCGAACACGACGTCGTTCGGCGAGATGACCTGCACGGAACCGGCAACCGACAGATTACCCGCCATCCGCACGCCGGTGCCGGCGGGATTCGTCGCCTTGAAGATCATCGTGTAGTCCGAGGCGTTGGCGCTCGTCGCCGTCGACACGATCCGGCCGCGGAAATCGATCGACTCGGCTTCCAACGCCAGCTTGCCCGAAGTGCGGAAACCGCCATTCGGACCCATCACCACCTTGCCGCTCGTCGACGCCAGGTTGAGGCTCGAGAATTCGTAGTCGATCCCCAGCGACACATCGACGTAGATATCCTTGCTGGCGGTGATCGTGAGCGCGCCCTTGTTGAGCGACCGCACTTCGCCGCCGACCATCAGGTTGACGCTCGGGTCCGTGCCGCCAGGCGCGGTCGCTTCGAGCACGATTTCGTCGCCCGCTTCGATCAGGCCGCCGACGTCGATATTGGCGTAGTTCGTGACGCGAACATCGCCGCCCGTTCCGGGGGCTTGCAAACCGCCTTGAATGTTCGCGTAGCCGCCACTGCCCGTCACGACGACATTGCCGCCCGTCGACTTCAAGCTGCCGCCCTTGGGCAGTTGGAAGTCGGCGGCGCCGGCCGCGATGCTCGCGTCGCGGTCCGTGTTCACCGTAATCGACCCGGAAGCCACCACGCGGCCGCCAATCCGGACGCTCGCCTTCGGCGCGGTAGCGGCCCCGATCGCCACCGTCGCGCCGGCGCCATCCGCGAGAATTCCCAGCCGTTCGGCCGAAGCGGCCGTGGCATCCGTCGCCACCGCGAAGCCCAGCTCCGCGAGATTACGGGAGCCTTCCACGGGCGCTGGCGTCGTGCCCTCTTCGGGCTCGGGAACCGCCGCCGGGCCGGACAGCGTGAACGGATACTCGCTGCCCAACAGCACTCGGCCGCCGCGCGAGCTGGCGGTCAATTCGAATCCAGCGGGATTGAGGTGGTACGTCGCGCCCACCGTCCTCGCGGGATCGGTCGATGTCATCACCTTGAACTCGGTCGCCACCATCGCCGCCTTGATGTCATCGATCAACTCGGCAATGTTCGTGTTGTCCGCCGTCGCTGCCGCGGAGACCGTGACATCGCCGCGATAGGTCCACGTGCCGCGATCGACCGTGATTCGGAGCGTGACATCGTTCGATAGCACCGCCTTGGCCGAGTTCAGCCAATTGGCCGCAACCAATTCATGGTTGTAGGCGGCCGCCATGACCTCGACGCCGCTCGGACCACGCAGTTCGATCGCGCCCTCCGCCCAGTCAGCACGCAGCTGCGCCGAACCCTGCAGAAGCACAGAGCGGCCGGAGAGCGGATCGTTCGCGTCCACCGGATCAATGCCGCCGATGACCGTAATCCCCTTGCCCGCCCACATGTCTTGGGCGATCTGCGCCTGCTGGCCCGCTTCCACGCGGATCGTCGAATCGCCCGCGTTGCGAACAATCGAGCGACCGCGATAACCGCCGGCGGAATCGAATTGCTTGAGGATGTCGCCGCCCGCAACCACAAGGCCGAGCACCGCCGCATCCTGATCGGACACGATCGTGATCGTGCTGCCGGGGCGGAAAGTGTTGATTTCGGACGAGGGATAAACGAGCACGCCTTGGCCGGACGCATGCGTTCCGCCGTCGATCAGGATCGACTGGCTAGCCCGCAGGTAGGCGCCCGCTTTGACCGGGGAGCCTTGCGAATCGACGCTGTCGGTGCCAATGAGCGCTCGACCAGCCGCCACAACCTCGAGCCGCGAAGGCCGGTTCGACCACTGGTACGTTTCGCTTGCCAGGTCCCCCTCGCCATCGAACGTCTGCCGAATGGTGGCGCCCGCCGTGATATTGCCGCCCAGTTCCAAGTCGCCGCCCGAGACAATTCGGACCACGCCTCCGGCGCCGTCCGCGCCCAACCCAGCGGAGTTCAAACCGCCAGCCGTGGTGATGATCAGCGGACGACCGTTGTCGTCCGGCCCCGGCGTGCCGACTTCGACGGTCACATTGCCCGCCGCTTGCAACGCGCTGTCGATCATCAGTTGCTCACCCGCGACGACATGGATCGACGATCCGTCGCCCGCCCACGTGACGCCCTCCGGACCGATCGAGCCGCCGGGCACGATCGCGCCTCGGATATCGACATCCTTGCCGCCGCGAACCACCACGCGTCCGCCAGCCTGTGTAACCGTGGTGCGTCCAGTCTTGCCGAAATACACGCTGGTGCCACGCTCGTCGGAGCCGCCGATCGACGTGCCATCCATCTTCACGCCGCCGTACACCTCGACGGCGCTGGCCGCCGTGACCTCGCCCTCGACGTACGTGAACGTGTCGGACTGCAACCGCAGCTTCGAATTCGCGCCGGTCACGGAGATATTGCCGTACACGATCAAGTCGCTGCCGGTGGCGATGTCGAGTTGGCGATTGGCGCCCAGGATCGCCATGGTGCCGGTGACCAACACGGCGTAGACCGACTGGCCCGCCAAATACTGGTTCGGGTCGGCGCTCGTCAGCTTGTCGAAGTACTCCGTATTGTCCGAAATCGGCGTGCCCGCTTCTACGGTTGCGCCGCCGCTGGCGACGACTAGACCGCCGATCAGAAGTTCGTGTGGCGAATCGAGCGACACATTCGCGCCTGGGGCGAGAACGGCGTACGCCGGAGGATTGGCCGTGAAATCGACCGCGACACCCGCCCGGACATTGCTGCCCGGATGGAGCGTCAACAGCGTTCCAGCCGTCAGGGACATCGTCACATTGCCGCTGAGCGTCGCGACGTCGCCGCCAGCGAGCACGTCGAGCCGCTCGGCGGCCTGAATGTTCGGCACGGAGTTCGCGCCGTCTGTCTGCACGCGGCCAGCGATTCGGATCGACTTGTTGCCGCTCAGTTCCAACTGACCGTTGGCGGCCGAAGTCTGGATCGTACTGCCGTTGTCGGTCACGATGCTGAAGAGATTCTCCGTATTGGTGACCGACACCACGACGGAGTTCGTCCCGAGCAGAAAACCGCTCATCTGGAGGTTGTCCGCAAGGTTCATCGTGATCGAGGCGCCAATCAGGCCGGCGTCGATATTCGACAGGTTTGGCGTATGCACGTTGGTGCGCATCACCTGCGCCGACTTGCCGACCAACGTGATGGCGTCTTGCGGGGCCCGCGCGTCGCCTTCGATGAGGAACTTTTCCGACCGCAGCGTGATCGCGTCCTTGATCGACGCGTCAACGAATCGCGGCACTCCCGTGAACTTGACCTTCGTCATGTTGAACAGGTCGCCGATCTTCATTTCGTTGCCGGCCGCCGAGCTGCCGATGTCGATCAGCGTGAAGCCGTCGGCGAGCGCCTCGATATCGCGGGTCGGCAGGTCAAGCATGCCCGGCGCGAAGATCGGGTCGATGATGCCGCCGCCAGCGCCTTCCGCCGATGTGCCGAGGCGGTAGGTCCAAACCGGCGTCGCCGCGCGGACTTCGAACTTCTTCGTGCCGCGGATCGAATTGGCGCCGCCGAGGAAGTCGAGTTCGTCGGCGGTCAGCATCAGGTCGCCGCCGTAGGAACGAAGGCTTCCGAGCACGCGCAGCGTGTCCTCGTCGCCCGTCGCGTTTTCCGCCGTCGGCGCCTCTCGCGCTGGCAACGTCAGTTTGAAATCGCCATTGATCGAAACGGCGTACGGGTTTGAGCCGCTGTCGGAGATTTGGTCTTTCCAATCCTGCGAGGCGCTGGTGCGCCACGCGAGCCCCGGGAACACGAGATCCAGGAACTCGTTGAACAGGATCAAGTGATCCGAATCGGTCTTGTTGGTAAGCGTCAAATCGCGATCGTTTTCGACGTGCATGACCGTCGACGACTGTGGCGAGGTGACCATCGTGAAAGTGTCGGCCGACACTTTCAGGTAGTTGGACGGAGCGACCACTTTTTCGGCCTTGATGACCGCTGTGCTCGTTGACAGCTGTGTGCCTTGCGGCAGAGTCAACGTGCCGTCGGCGACCACCAATTGAATCGACTCGGACGCGATCAATTCATAGGGGATATCGAGCGACTGATCGTCGCCGAAGATCCGGATATTGAACCGGTCGACCGCAATCGGCTGCGAGATCACGAAAGACTGGCGGCTGTTGACTTCGAACCCCTTAGCGACGAGCGGCACTGGCAGCGTCACCGAAGTCGCGGCGGCGCCCACTCCGATCGGGCCCATCATGATCGGCTGGCCGGCGACGTCGCTGACCAGCGTGAGATGGTTGCCCGGATCGACGACGTTGAACTGGTCGATGCCCGAATAGACCAGGTTCAAGTTGCGGTTTTGGTACGTGTAGGGGACGATCGTTTGCACCGCATCGAGCGATCCGGAAACCGTGATCGTATCTTCGCCACCGGCGTTGTCTTGAAGGCGGATGACCCGGTTTTCGGCGCCATTGATCGTCAGGCGGTCATTGCCCGAGCCGAAATACAGCATCTCCGGCAGGTATCCCGTCTCGAAATCCTCGCGGATGTCCGCGTACGGAACATTGAAGGTGACCCAGTTGGGCGACAGCCGGCTGACGTTGATGTTCCCGTTGTAGGCGGTCGCCGAGGCTCGCAACTGCACTTGGCCGCCATTCGGCAGGAAATCCTTGGGCATTTGCAGATAGGCGGTGTTCACGCCGTCATGGAACGCCGAGACGTATTGCGGCAGTACGATCGGCAAGGGCGTTTCGCACAGCATGACGCAGACTTCGACCTTCGTCCCCTTCGGGGTGTTTCCGAGGAAATCGGCCGCTTCGAACTCGAACGTGCTCCCGCTCACCGAGACCACGTCGAA
>JBIKVL010000311.1:0-5761 GCA_044356875.1 Pirellulaceae bacterium
CGGAGGCGGCGCTGGTTGGCTGGACTACGACGCCGATGGGCGTCCCGATTTGTATCTGAATCAGGGCGGCGATCCGACGCGTTCCGGGGAAGCGGATCAACCGAGCGATCGGCTCTGGCGTCAATCGCCCGACGGACGCTTTGAAGATGTTTCCGAGGCGGCCGGCATCTTAGAGCCGTTCTACGGCCAAGGCGTATCCGTCGCCGACTTGGATGGCGACGGGTTCGACGATGTCTACGTCACCAATGTGGGACGCAACACGCTGTGGAAGAACCAGGGAGACGGCACGTTTGTCGATATCACCGAGTCGGCCGGCGTGAGCGATCCGCGTTGGAGCAGTTCCTCGGCATGGGGGGATCTCGACGGCGATGGGGATTTGGATTTGTACGTCGCGAACTACTGTGACTACGACGTCCGCAAGCCGCCACCGTGCGACAAGAATGGCCAACCGCACATCTGTTATCCCCTGGATGTGCCGGCCGCGCCCGACGCGTGCTTCATCAACCAGGGGGATGGGAAGTTCACGGACGAAGCGGCGCAGCGCGGGATCGCGGTCGAGCCGGGCAGGGGACTGGGGGTGGTGCTCGCCGATCTCGACAACGACAGCGACACCGACATCTATGTCGCGAACGACATGTCGGCGAATTTTCTGTTCGTCAACGAGGGCGGCGGACGGTTTCGCGAATCGGCCGTTCTGCTCGGCTGCGCATTCGACCGCAACGGCGCCGCGCAGGCGAGCATGGGCGTGGCCTGCGGCGATTACGACGGCAACGGCGCCTTGGATCTTTACTGCACGCACTTCCATCAAGACTTCAACACGCTCTACCAGAACCTTGGCGCCAGCGGGATGCGGGATGTGACGAGCCTGGTCGGCCTCGTCGCGCCCACGCTGCCGTTCCTGGGCTTCGGGACAGTGATGCAGGATTTCGATCGCGATGGCCAGCAGGAGTTGCTCGTCGCCAATGGCCATATCGAACGGATCAAGGTCCGTGGCCAGACGTTATTCGAAATGACGCCGCAATTGTTCGCCTATGATGGGAAGCGGTTCCAGGAGACGACGGCAGGTGCGGGGGACTTTTTCCGCGAAACGCGGTTGGGGCGAGGGGTGGCGACCGCCGATTTCGACGGGGACGGCGACCTGGACGTCTGTGTTGTGAACCAGAATGCGGCGGTTGCGCTACTGCGGAATGACTCGCCGTCCGCCCCGGGCATCGCTTTCAAATTCCTCGGTCGCCCCTTGAACCGCCGCGGCGTCGGGACGCGTGTCACCGTCGAGGCGGGTGGCCGCTGGATGCAGGAATTGGCGGGCGGGACGAGCTTCGCGTCGGCGCACCAGCCGCTGCTCGTCTTTGGGCTCGGCAAGGCGTCGGTTCAGGCGCCGCGAACCGTCCGGGCTACGGTCCGTTGGCCGAACGGAGCAACGCAAGTTCTCGAGGACCTGCCGGTGGGCCAAACGTTGACGCTCGCGGAATCGCCCGCGGTCGACTGACGGCGTTCAGAACGTTCCGGGCGTTCATAGGGAGCGCTGCCGTGGGCCCCCGCGATGCCGTTGCCCCGTTGGCAACCTTGCCGCCTTCGCCGCTTTGCCGTAGCATCATGGCGTCCGTTTACCAACCACAATCACTCCATGGAATCAGGCTCGTTGGACATTACCTTGGGATTTATCGGCGCCGGGCAAATGGCTCAGGCGTTGGCGAGCGGCTTTGTTGACGCAAACCTTTTGGAAGCCTCGTGTATCGTCGCTCACGATCCGGTGGTGGCCGCCGCTGATGCGCTGCGAGCGAAGGTCGCCGGTGCTCGGATTTTGGCGACGAACCAAGCGGTGGTGGATGCGTCGAATGTGATCGTGTTGGCGGTGAAGCCGCAGATGATGAACCGGGCGATGGCCGAGGCGCGGGCGAGCGTCACGCCGGAAAAACTGTTTGTTTCGATCGCCGCTGGGGTCACGATTGACCGTCTGTGCGAGGGGTTGGGAACAGGCCGGGTGATTCGCGTCATGCCGAACACGCCCTGTTTGGTGGGGCGTGGCGCCTCTGGTTTCGCCTTGGGTCCAGGCGCGTCGGGAACGGATGGCCGCACGGTGGCCGAATTGCTCAACGCGGTTGGAATCGCGGTGCCTGTGGACGAATCGTTGCTGGACGCTGTCACCGGATTGTCGGGGTCCGGGCCTGCTTTCGTGTACGTCTTGATCGAGGCTTTGAGCGACGCGGGCGTGCGAGTCGGCCTACCGCGGGCGACCGCCGCCGTGCTGGCGGCCCATACGGTTCGGGGAGCGGCGGAAATGGTGCTCGCGACCGGCGATCATCCGGCCGTGTTGAAGGATCGGGTCGCCAGTCCCGGTGGAACCACGATCGCCGGTCTCGAGGCGTTGGAGCAACACGCTGGCCGGGCGGCCATGATGGCGGCCGTGGTGGCCGCGACGCGCCGCTCCCAGGAACTTGGACAATCTTAGGTTCATTTCGGTAAGATAAGGCGGCTTTTCACGGGCAGTCGAGGCGGCAAGGTCGGGCCAATTGCTTTTTTGGGTCGGTTTTCCATCGTTCCCCGTGCGTTCGTATTGTTCTCTCCATGTCTTAGATGGAACCTCGAACAACCTCGAGGCGTGGTCCATGAATTCGATCTTCTGTCTCGTCGACGACAAGCATGTTCCCCTGTACCGCATCATGTGGGTCGCCGCCGTGCCCCATTTCTGCGGCGACGAGGAATGCCAATGCGAAGGCCTCTACGAAGTGCGGCTGGAACAGGATGAGTCGGTGTGGGCGAGCCGAAAGGAACGCGATCAGGTGTTGGCCGCGATGGAATCCTGGCAAGGCGGACCGCTCCGCGAGGAAGACGAAGAAGACGGAATGGAATCCTAAACGGCTGACGGCCTCCCAGTCGGTTCCACACGAGAGTGCCGACTTCCAGCAGCCAGCCGATCACGGCGGCTACCGCTTCATGGGCATTCCTCCGTCAAGATCCGGTTGAGGTCAATCGCAGAGCCAGCGCATCAACGTTTCCACCGTCGGATAGGCGTGGCGATCGAGCCATCGGAACAAGAGATAACAAAAAACGACAAACACCAGCGACAGCGGCACGGAAATGGTGTCGGAGAACGCCATCCGCCAGTAATGCGTCGCTTCGTGGCCCATGACGATTCCGTACATCCACAGGGGCCACAGATGAACAATGTGGTGTAGCAGGTAGATCGACAACGAATGGCGGCTGAGCGTTTTGGCGAATGCCGCCCAGGCTGAATCGTCGGCTAGCCATTTTGCTTGGTCGACCCACCGGTGGGCGAGGACAAAAGCCACGATGGAAAATCCGAGCGTCCAGCAAACGTACTCCACCGATGCCGGGAACATTGTCCAACCTTGCAGTATGTAGGACTGGATGCGCTCCGACGCGTAGCTGCGAAAATTCAAGCCAATCAATCCGCTCGCGGCCAGGATTGCTCCGCAGCCGAGCAAGGCGCGGACATCCCATGCCTTGTCCGGCAGGCCGCTTTTCTCTTGGGTGCCGTTCGCCGGCCGTTTCGCCCGTGGCGCGGCACTGGCTTCCGGAAACACCACGTCGGTGGCGAGGAATCCGGCGATCGGATACACGATCCACGGAAAGATTGGGAAGTAGCCAGTCACGAAGTAGCCGGCCAGCACGTCGGTTAGCGTCGTATCGGGATCGAAGTAGCCGTTCGTCCAATAGGCCGCAAATCCGAGCGACTCGCGGAGGAACGGATGCGCCACGAACGCGGCGACGGCCACGACGCCCAGGACGGCCGGCGACTGATGGCGGGCCGCCGTGAGGAGCAACGTCGCCGAACCGATCAGCGTCAACACGTCCCAGTTGAAGGTGTCTTCCGGCATCCAGACGAGCACATTGAAGGTGAAACCAAGGCCGCACAGGAAAAGTCCGCGGCGAACCGCCCGTTTGGCGATCGTGGTCTCGTCGACGCCTTTCGCTTCTTGACCGCGTAACCACAGCCGCAGGCTAACGCCCGACAGCAGCGTGAAGATCGGGGCGGCCATGCCGCTCGGCAACCATCCGGAGATCGTCGACCCCGAGAGGTTTTCGGCGAAGTGGACGACGATCATCAAAATCACGGCGCCGGCCCGCAGCACGTCGACCGAAGTATAGCGCATCGTTGCCCAAGTTTCCGTTGGCAGATTTCCGATCCGAGGTTGTCGACGCTACGTGCCCAACGTGGACAGCCGCTCAAGCACCAGCAGCAAGGTTTGAAAGGCGAGCAACACGATAATGATCCACTCGAGCGTGTGCCCCTTGCGTGCGAGTAGAAACTCGCTGGCCCTGTCCCCGCACCGCTCATACACCTGCTCGAACACCTCCAACTGCTCGTCGCAGAAATCAAGGCGGTCGGCGAGGCGCGTCCGTTCCCGCAGCCGTTCCGAGATCTGGCTGGCGAGCGTGGGTGGATACACCGGTGGGCGATTGACCAACGGCAATAGACGGGCATAACGCGCCCGCAGCGCCACCCATTCGCGAAAACGCTCGGCCAGCACGTCGCGGCGCCGCAGAAACCGCGCGTGGAAATCGAACGCCAACGGCGCGTCGGCTGCCAGCTCCGGCCAACGCGTGGCGATCGCTTGTTCGATCCCGCGAGTTTGTCCGTCGTGGAACGCGAACTCGACGGCCGCCACGATCGCCGCCTCGAGTCGTTCCGCGGGCGCGACAATCGCCGCTCGACGTCGTCCCCAGAAAACCTGCGCGCCGTGCAATGTGATCATGACGCTCGGCTCGGCGGGCTCGATGGTCGCGTCGATCCAAGTTCGAACCGTGGCCAACAGTTCCGGCTCATCATGGTTTTCGGAGGGAACCGTCAACAGCTCTAGGCTGGCCGGCGCGTCGCGGCCGACCGTGACTGCGAAACACGGTTCGGGGGACGGGAATTCGAGGAGCGTGCGCGATTCCGCCCGCTCGCTCGCGAAGTCGATCCGCCGGACCACGCTGCCATTAGGCAGGTTAGGAGGTACGTCTTGCGCTAAGGTTTCCGGCGCCGTTTCAGGCTGCGACCCGTCTGTCATGATGCGTTCCTGGGATCCTGGGAAGTCGCGCTGGTGAGCGAGTCGAAGTGGCGGGACATGTTCGCGTTTGGCTTCTTTTCGACCGACATTTCGGCGGCTAAACCTTGCGCCACGTAGGTGGCTGAATCAAGGACGCCGTTGAGCGTCGAATCAAACAAGTAGTCGCCCACGGTAAACAGGTTGGGGTGTCCAAGCGGATCCGGGCGATGCCGGCGTTCGATCGACTCTGGCGGAGAGCCGCCGGGCATGCCGTTGACCGAATCAATCCATCGATGGACTCGCCCTTCGACGAAATGCGCTCGGCCGTCCGCGAGAAAGTTCGGCAGCGATGCCAGGGCCTGTTCAATCAGTTGCCCGTCCGCAAGACGGTTCGCTTCCACGGCCGCTTGGCCGCCGAGCAGCCAGCCGAGCACCCCGTGCCGCGCCTCCGGTTCCCGCGACGACTCGTCGTACAAGCAGCAGCCGCCGAAGGCGTCGAGCATCGCGTAGGACTCATGGAGTCGGCGCCGCCAAAAAGGACGGTCGAACAAGATCGTGATCCGCAAGTAGTGCGCGGGAAAATCGTAGCGGGCGTGGTGGCGTCGCACCGCGTCGGCCAGACGCTCGCCACGGAACTCAATCTTCGCTAACAGACTGTTCGGCAAAGCGACAACCACGAAATCGAACTCGTGCGAGTTGGCTGCCCCTTCGCCTTGCGCATGGATTCTCAGGGCGCCGGTGGGAACGCGTTCGATCGCGGTGAC